>JBBSJI010000086.1:0-11433 GCA_038257425.1 Chitinophagales bacterium | reverse complement strand
GCAGAAATGGGAATACCAAAGCCCATTTTAGGCCTGTCCATCATTTCCTTTGGAATATATTTATGTACGATCTCTTTCAGTATGAATTTTTTATTACCCTTGTTGTATTTGTATTCAAGCGGCAACTGGGCAGCCCATTCTATGATACGCTGGTCTAAAAAAGGTTCCCTGCCTTCCAGGCTTACCGTCATACCTGCACGGTCAACCTTCTGCAGTATATCATCAAGCAGGTAGGTCTGGTAATCTACCGCCATCATGTACGATAATGTTGAATAATGTTCTTTTTTAAGATCCTTACTGTCAAAATAAGAAGGCATTTGCTGAACATGCTCTTTAAAAAGCCCCCCCATATCTTTAAAGCTCATCTGCTGTGTCATGCTCATCAAAACATTTTTGGCGCTGGGTTCTTTTAAAAGTGATTTCACCTTTTCGTACCTGCTATGAAATAAATACTTTTTATTGAGTACCGGTATCTTATCAGCAGGAATGATATCCATCAATGCGGCAGCAGTTTTACGCATAAAGCCCGGCACTTTCTGGATAGAGCTGCCATACTTTACCATATAATCATAGCGGTTGTAGCCTGCAAATATCTCATCACCGGCATCGGCAGATAAGGCTACGATAACTTTTTCCCGGGCAATGCGGCTCACCAGTGTTGTGGGTATGGCGCTGCTGTCGGCAAAAGGTTCATCATAAAAGAAAGGCAGATCGGGCACAATATCAAGCGCTTCTTTTTCGGTACAGTAGTACTCCGTATGATCAGTACCTAAATGAGCTGCTATCTCCTTGGCATAGGGAGCTTCATTTAAACCCACATCAGGAACACCAATGGTAAATGTTTTTATTTTTTCGGTATTGTTCGCTTGCAGGATGGCCGTAACACAGCTGCTGTCGTACCCGCCGCTTAAAAATACACCAACAGGCACATCACTAACCATGCGGTATTGAAAAGCACTGGTAAGTAATTTTTCTGTTTCTTCAATAGCATCGGGTAAGCTGATATTGAGAATAGGCTTATTGTAAGCATCATATACACTCCAGTACTGCTTTGTATCTAAGCGGTTCTGTTTTATATCAAAAGTTAAATAATGCCCCGGTTTTAATTTATGGGCATTATTAAAAATGCAATGCGGTGTAGGCACATATCCATATTGTAAAAAAGCAGCCACAGCATCGGTATTAATTACTTTCTCAAAAGACGGGTGCTGCATGAGTGCCTTTAATTCGGAACCAAAAAGAAATAAACCATCTTTAAAATAATAGAAAAAAGGTTTTACACCTGCCCTGTCCCGGCAGGCAAATATTTTTTGTTCGGCCTCATCATAAATTACAAAGGCAAACATGCCGATGAATTTTTGTAAGGCAAAGCCTCCCCATTGTTTGTAAGCATGTAAAATAACTTCAGTATCGCTGTGGCTATCAAACACATGCCCCTTGCTTTCCAGCTCTTTTTTTATTTCTGCATAATTATAGATCTCGCCGTTGAAGGTAATGTGCAGGCTGCCAAAGGTTTTGGGCTGGTTTCCCCCAGCCGTAAGATCAATGATACTCAGGCGGCGGTGGCCCAGCCCCACGGTTGCATTGTCGGTATAATACATCCCATAACCTTCGCCATCAGGGCCACGGTGAGCCATGATGCGGTTCATTTTTTCCAGTATCTCAATACTGGTCTTTTTATTAAAATCTATGAATCCCGAAATTCCACACATACTTCAAATTTATTTGTAAAGGTAAGACTCCATGCTGTTAATTATCGCCGCATAAAGCTTCATCATAAATCTTTCTAAGGCCTGCTATATGCTTTTCAAGTGTAAAATTACTTGTGGCCCTAAGTCTGCCAGCTTCTGCTTTTTCGAATAATAGATTTTTATCAGCGGTACTCAGCCAAAGGATCTGCTTTGCTGCATCCTGTACATCATCCAGCGAAAAATACCAGGCATTGCCTTCGCATTGTTCTTTAAAAGAGGAGATATCACTTAACAATAAAGGCATACGCATGGCCATGGCTTCCAGTATGCCTAAAGAAAATCCTTCAAAGGTGGATGACATTACAAAAAGATCGTGCTGTGGAATTATTTCTTCAATATTATTCACTTCGCCTTTTAAAATTACTTTGGCGCCGGTTGTATTGATTTGGTTCTGCAGTTCATCTCTTAAATTGCCGGTGCCGTAAATATCCAACTCTATATTTTTATCTTTTACCAGGGCCATCGCATCAATGAGAAAGGAATAATTCTTTTGTAAACGCAAAGCGCCCACAGCAACAAGTTTAAAAACATCGCCAGTTTTAGATGGAGCTGCATGTGCTACATTAAAACGATCTACATCTACAAAAGTGTATAAGGCATAGGCCTTGTAAGGCTTTAGTTTTAAAAAAGAAAAATATTCTTCAAGCGCTCCCTTTGCTACTACTATGATTATGCTTTTACGAAATTGATAGGTAAGCCTGTCTAAAAAACGGATATACCAATGCCGATACTCCACAGATGTTGCGATAAATGCATGGATGGTGGTAATCAGCGGAATTCTTTTGGGAAGCGAAAGCCGGGCTACCAATGTGGGCCAGAATAAATGCGTATGAACAAGGTCGGGCTTTTCTGTTTTCACCAGTTTACGGAATTTAAAAAAAGCAAGGGGTAAGGCAATAAGAGATTTGATATTTAAGCAGATCCATTTTTTACCTTGAAGTTCATCTCCAAAATTATTACCGGGAAAAAGGGTCACCACTACATGTTCATACTCTGGCAATTCCTTTATCACCCTTACCATCATGGTTTCAGCACCACCGCGACTGAGGTTAAATATAAAATGGATGATTTTCTTTGTCATGCTGAGGAACGAAGCATCTCTACTTCCTTTGATAATGACTTTAATTTGTCGATTTATTTTTTAATTCCCTTACAACTTAGGCCGATGCTTCCTTTTGTCATGCTGATAAGCAATTTAGGCTCACACAAACAAACTCATGGAATGTTAGCATCCAGAATTAAATAATGCTGTCAGGGTGAGCTTGTCGAACCCGGTATATTCAAATAAACCCGTCTTCGACGAGCTCAGAGCCTGACGGTCCAAGAAGAACAAGCTTACAAATCAGCCTTAAGTTCATTTAAAAATCCTTTCAATTTCTTTAAAGATTCAATTAAGGCAAATTTTTCATCCACTCTTTTGTTCTGCTTTAAAAAGTCCTTAGCCCCTTCCAATGTATATTTTCTTTCACGCAGTAAATGATAGATGAGTTTCAGGTTTTTAATATCCTCGGGCCTGAAGAGCCTGTCGCCCTTCCCATTCTTCCTTGGCTTTAATATATCAAATTCATTTTCCCAAAAACGGATGAGCGATTGATTTACTTTGAACATATCAGCAACAAGGCCAATGGCATAATACTTTTTTTGAAAGAGGATTTCATCTTCAGGTATCTCAATCAGGTCGGCCCCTGATTCTTTTTCTTTTAAACTTACCCTGCCCCGGGTTAATTTCTTATTATCAGCTTTGATTTTTATTTTTTCAGGTTTGGGCTTTGGGGGTACAACAGATTTAGGTTCCGGTTTTTTTGTAACCGGCACATCATCAAATGAAAAAGCTATTTGTTGTAAGGCCATAATTAAAATTAGTCAAAACTTTTTCAAGCAGTTTAGTTTTTTTATGTATTACTAGCTGTTAATATAATAAACAGTAGCTGTTATTGCTTATTACCTATTAGTGGTATTTTACAAAAATACATGTTCAAAAATTTGGTAGAGTCATTTTTTTTTTTTTCTACTTTGTATGAAACTCATTTTTATACCCAAAACAAACTTTATGAAAGCAAAAAAGCTAATTCTCATTGCCCCTTGTTTATCTTCAATTATCAGTTGCAGAAAAACAGATAAAGCTATTGAAAGTATTGAACCAATTACAAGCCAACCTGCAAAAAATCAAATTGAATATGCGAATATTCATCTAAAGCAAATTACAGAAGGAATTGCTGCACTTGCAAAAGACAAAGACTTTGTATCCTTTGTTCATACAGAAGTTAAAAAGAAATTTGATGGTGAATATGAAGTATTGATACAAGACCTTCAAAAAAACAGCACTTGGAGAGAAAAAATGAATTTGCCCAAAATAAATAATGCCGTAAAAGCATTTAAAAATATTGACGGCAACAATTTTTATCCACAGGTTTATATTCCTAAATTTCAGCATGAAGAAGATATGAAAGAAGAAAAAAATTATACCCCGCATAATTCAAATGTTGAAGAAGAACAAATAGTTTACATTTATTACAGCGGGGATTCCGAGGTAGATTCTGCAACAAATGAGAATGACAGCTATGCCGGATATGTTTTAGACAGTACCAATCAATTGGTGTATTGGGGAATGGTAAATGAAGAATATGCCAATGATAATGAGGTTTGGATTATTTCATTTAATGAATCGGTAGGCAATGGTGGAAATTTTTGCCCTCCTGAATTTGTAAATGGTGCATACCAATATTGCCCTGAATCGGTGAATGGATGTTGTGGTGGTGGCGGCGGCGATAATCCTCCTCCTCCAAATGGTTGTAACGGAGACCCCAATTGCGACCCAACTATGTTTGCGCCGAGAACGGTACCTTTTCCTGAATTAGGACATAATAAAGTAAATTTTAGAATAGCCTATATGGTAGTAAAAGATGGTAAAGAATCTTGGTTAGCAGGCCGGTCAGAAATAGCTATAAGATCAGTTCTGCATTGCCATAATGATAGGGAGTTAGGTATGCCTTTTCCTGCCGGACAAGTAAATTACACATCAACAAATACTTCAACTAATTATCTAGGTAATATGATTCGAAAATGGAAAAGAAGAGAGGTTTCAAGAGGAACAATAATAGATTTAAATTATGCTTTGCAAACAAATTGGCAAAATTCCAATCATTTACAAGACCCTGTTTATTTTGATTATGTAATTTTTGAAAGAGATTCTTGGCCAGCACAAAAGCAAACTAGAGAAAGACAAGGAAGAGAAGACAGGTTACAAAATCCATTTTCTATTGCTGAGCCATATAGACTGGATTTTAGGTCTGGTAAATGTATGTGTAATGATCCTACTGATGACAGACACTATGAATATTATCAAGGTGGGTTTATTAACACAACTTCAATCTTTCCGCCTTATGGTGCTACTTATTACGATCAGGCGCAAATTATTAACGCTGATATTGGATTCAAAACAGAGAAGTACTAAAGCCAAATAAACGCTTGGTGATTTTTATAATCGCCAGGCGTTTAATTTTTATTTATGAAGAAACTCCTATTTTACATATTTTTTTTAGTTAGCCCATTTATTGTTTTTTCGCAAAGTAAGGTTACGTTTGCCCCAACAATAGAACTTGGTATATCTCACCGGAATGCTTCTATTGAATTAGAGTCCAGCTTCCTTGCAAGGGGTAGAAATTTTGGATTTAGTTATAATCAAATTGCAATTACCAGAACTCAAAGTTTGGCAATTGATATGCGGCAAAACCTGTATAAAGAAAGAATATTTGCACAGTTTTCCACTTATTTCCGTTATAACCATTTTCACTATGAAGGAGATTACAGAACCAAAGAAATTAAAAACTTCAAATCGGATTTATTTTTAGATGCGGTTTTTGTTTCCAGAAAAAAGAAGAAAAAGTCTTTTGGATTTTTATTGGGTGCAGGTATTGGTTATATGAATATTGGAACCGGTTTTCATTATAATTATAATACTGGTATTAAGGATAATAACGGCGATTGGATAATAAAACGGGAAAAAGCAACTTTTAGCTTTTTAGCTCCCCGTTTATTGATGGGCATTCAAAAAAACAGGTTAAGCGGTTATGTTAACCTGCACTATACACCAGATGATAATTACAGGACGAAGCCAACAATTTGGCTCGAATTTAAGGTTTGTTATTCTTTCTCCCCTTTCATAAAGAAAAAGTGAATTAACCAATGCTAATAATTTTCAAACATTATCACTAAATCACCATGGTAAACAATCGATTTACACTTTTAATTTTTATTACATCTTCATTTTTTTATTGTAATGCCTTTTCGCAAAATAAATTCAAATTTAACCCATCCGTTGAAATAGGCTTAGCTTACAGGCCAGGGATTATAGAGTTGTCTGAACTTTCAAACTATCCCAACCTTGGCAGGCCATACACAACCTACACTTATAGTTCTAAAAAGCACTTTAATAATGTAAGTTTATCAATAGCCTTACAGCAATATGTAGTTAAAAAAAGAATAAGTCTGCAGGCTGCATCTTATTTTAGATATAACCATTTGTATTATGGCAAAGATGCCCAAGGTGTTTCAAGCTCTGCAGAAAAGGAATACAAACGCCTGAAGTACGATTTATTTATTGACGGGTTGTATCATTTTAAAAAGGGCAAATCCGGAATAGGTATTGTTCTTGGCGCAGGCATTGGTTATATGAATTATGGAACTCGTTTTAGAGATTCAGTTTGGCGGGCTAATGATTCTCTTGAAGCAGTTAGAATCTTCAGGTTCTTTGCTCCCCGTTTAATTGTAGGGCTTACTAAAAATAATTTTTCATTTTTTGCAATTGGCTATGGTACACCTGATAAAGAATATGAAGGCAACCCATCCATTTGGCTAGAGTTTAAAGTTGCCTATACTTTCTCGCCTTTTGAAAAGAAAAAAAGTAAACTGTAATTAGTCAAAACTTTTGGCACTGCCCGTTGCAGCAATTTTTAATACCCGGTCGTACTGCTCGGCAGTAAGATCATTAAAAAAGAAATAAACCGGGTCAACAGGGCTGCCATTTATATGCACTTCATAATGCAGGTGAGGTCCCGTACTTGCACCAGTATTGCCAACCCAGCCAATAACTTCGCCACGCTTTACCCGTTGCCCATTCCTTGCCTTAATTCTTACCATATGCAGATACTCGGTCTCATACCCATAACCATGATTAATAACTACATGATTTCCCGTACCAGTACCTGGCCCTGCGGTAGTTACTACACCATCACCAGTTGCATAAATAGGTGTGCCTTGCGGTGCCGTAAAATCAATGCCCGGGTGCATTTTAGCAATTCCATAAATGGGATGAATACGCATACCAAAACCGCTGGCAATGCGGTTAAGCTGTTTATTACTTACAGGCTGTATGGCCGGTATACTGGCCAGCTTGGTCTCCTGGTTATTGATAAGTTTTTCAATTCCATTATAACTTTCAAACTGGTATGCAACACGGGCTGTTATATTGTTCAGGGTTTTTGCAATTTCATTACCCAACTCATCATCTTTTATCAGGTTCACTTTTGCAATCTCCTTTTTCTTTTCAATAGCTTTTGTACGGGCACTATCGCCCAAAGGATTGGCTTCAAAAATGGAACGGTAAACCTCATTGTCCCGCTTTTCCAGTTCGGCCATCTGTTGCTGTAAGACTTTGGTTTTGGCTGCAAGGGTATTGTAATTATCCTTTATCAGTTCATATTTTAGTTCGGCTTCCTTATCTTTTGCTTTAGGAAAAAAATTGGTATAGGCCCAGATGATCAAAGCCGAGGTAACCAGGGCAGCGGAGATAAAACCAAACACACGTAATAATTTAACCCTGAGGGGGGTTACCAGCTTCTCATAACGAAGTGTATGGGTGTTATAGTAGTATTTTATTTTCTTCATGCCAATACATCTAAACTTTCTAAACCTCTAAACTTCTAAACTCATAAACTCATAACCTTTTCTTTACCTTTGCCGCTATTGAACAAAAGTTTACAAATATAACCCCATAAACATTAAAAATCAACCCATTTAAACATTTGGTATATGATGACGAGTGCTGAGATAAGACAACAATATCTTGATTTTTTTAGATCGAAAGAACATAATATTGTTCCTTCGGCACCAATCGTGGTAAAAAATGATCCTACCCTGTTATTTACCAATGCAGGGATGAACCAATTTAAAGATTATTTCCTGGGCAATAAAACGGCACCCAATAACCGGGTGGCCGATACACAAAAATGTTTACGGGTTAGTGGTAAGCACAACGACCTGGAAGAAGTTGGCGTTGATACCTATCATCACACCATGTTTGAAATGCTTGGCAACTGGAGTTTTGGTGATTACTTTAAAAAAGAAGCCATTGCCTGGAGTTGGGAACTACTTATCGATGTTTACAAATTAGATAAGGATAAATTATATGTTACCATTTTTGAAGGTGATGATAAGGAAGGCCTGCCTAAAGATGAAGAAGCATTTAATGAATGGAAAAAATATATAGCCGAAGACCGCATTTTACTGGGCAACAAAAAAGATAATTTTTGGGAGATGGGTGATACTGGTCCTTGTGGCCCCTGCACCGAGATACACGTTGATTGCAGAACTGATGAAGAAAGAAAAGCTGTGGATGGAAAAACATTGGTGAATAATGATCATCCGCAGGTGATTGAGATATGGAACAATGTATTCATCCAGTTCAACCGCAAAAAAGACGGCAGCCTGGAAGAACTGCCTGCAAGACATGTTGATACCGGGATGGGTTTTGAAAGACTGGTAAGGGTGATACAGCAAAAACAAAGTAATTACGATACCGATGTTTTTACCGGCACTATAAATGAAACAAGTAAAAAAGTAAATAAAGTATATAAAGGAGGCGATGATAAAGAGAGTATAGCTTTTAGAGTAATTGCAGATCATATCAGGGCTATCAGCTTTACCATTGCAGATGGACAGTTGCCCTCAAACACAGGTGCCGGCTATGTTATACGCCGGATACTTCGCAGGGCTGTTCGTTATTATTATTCTTACCTGGATTATAAACAACCTTTGTTACATCAGTTGTTACCTCTTATTGCAAAGCAGTTTGAAAATGTTTTTCCTGAGCTGACACAACAACTTGATTTTGTGAGCAAGGTGGTTAAGGAAGAAGAGGATGCTTTTTTAAGAACAGTGGATAACGGTTTATCTATGTTGGATCAGGCATCAACAAATATATCAGGTGAACAGGCATTTAAGCTTTACGATACATTTGGTTTCCCGCTTGATCTTACAAAACTGGTGGCAACAGAAAAAGGATTGATCGTTGATGAAAAAGGCTTTGAGGCAGAAATGAAAAAACAAAAAGACCGCAGCCGCTCAGCTGCAGTTTTAGATACTGAAGACTGGATTGTCCTGAGCGGAGTTGAAGGAAGCGGAGTCGAAGGAAGCGGAGTCGAAGGAAGCGAAGTCGAAGGAAGTTCAAATGATAGTGTTGAGCGAAGTCGAAACATGGGTTTTGTTGGTTATGATACTTTAGAAACAAAAGCAAAAATTGTTAAGTATAGAAAGGTATCAGGAAAGGGAAAAGAACTCTATCAAATTGTTTTAGATACCACACCGTTCTATGCTGAAAGCGGCGGTCAGGTCGGAGACAGCGGCACACTCACCATTAACGACTCACCACTCACGATAATTGATACCAAAAAAGAAAACGACCTCATCATTCATTTTGCAGAATCCATTCCCGAAAATCTGAACGGCCAAGTATTAGCCAAAGTAGATGCGGTAAGAAGAAAAGATATTACGCTGCATCATAGTGTTACCCATCTGATGCATGCAGCATTACGCTCGGTGCTGGGCAAACATGTAGCACAAAAAGGCAGTCTTGTTAATGAAGATCATCTTCGTTTCGATTTCAGTCATTTCTCAAAAGTTACCGAGGAAGAAGTTGAAGCCGTTGAAAAAATGGTGAATGAAAAAATAAGGGAGAATATTCCTGTTGTGATAAAAGAAATGAACAAAGATGAAGCTATTGCTTTAGGTGCCATGGCTTTATTTGGTGAAAAATACGGCGATACCGTAAGGGTAGTAAAGATCGATCCTAACTATTCCATTGAACTCTGCGGTGGTACCCATGTAGGCAGTACCGGCGAACTGGGCCTCTTTAAAATAAAGAGCGAAGCTGCCGTGGCAGCAGGCGTACGCCGTATTGAAGCCATTTGCGGCAAGGCTACTGAAGCTTATGTAAATAATTTAACTGCAGCGATGAATGATGTGAGCGGTCTTTTGAAGAACCCCGCAGACCTCAGTAAAGCAGTGATAAACCTACAGTCAGAAAATACCTCACTTAAAAAACATATCGAGGCATTGGAAGCCAGGCAGCTGGTGATCATCCGTAACGAGCTTTTACAAAAAGATGAGATCATCAACAATGTAACTTTTGTAGGCGAAATCATTGAAGTAAGCAGTGCTGATGCTTTAAAGAAGCTGTGTTTCGACCTTAAGAATAAACTGCACGATCATGTTGCTGTGCTTTGCGCCAATATAGATGGTAAGCCATTTGTTGCTGTGGGCATTTCTGACACGGTTGTTGCTGCTAAGAATTTAGACGCAGGAAAAATAATCAAAGAGCATGTAGCGCCCTTAATAAAAGGCGGTGGCGGCGGACAGAAGAACCTAGCAACTGCCGGCGGGCAGGATGTGAGTAATTTGAAAGCTGTGATTGAGAAAGTGAAGAGTTTATTATAATGCAATCTGGCCTTACCTAATTTTAATTAATTATTGTTTTTCTGTGTAATCAAATAATAACAAGCATCTTCATTAAAACTCAAATGAGATTAGCCTTATTATCAGTATTGTTTATTTTGTCAATTCCCTGCTCTTCACAAACAATGGAAATGGACAGTTTGCGTCAGCAAATGTTTAAGGGAGACATCACAGCCTTAAAAGCTCTCAGTAAATACCTGAACAGCAAAAAAGTGGTTACTGAATTTCTCGGACATCATATATTGAACGCACAGGAGAGGCATATTGCTTCAAGATACATCAGTGAGAGCTGTTATTTTGAAGACCTTTTTTCATCAAAAGATGAAACCCTTACCCGGGAAATATTTAATCGTTTTTTGGCGTCAAATGAAATAATATTCAATGAAAATACCGGGTATTTTACTTTAAAGAATCATAAGCCATACGATGCCCGATGTATACTCCATAAAACACAGCCAGCTGCAATAAATCTGATCAAACAGGAATTCGCCAAGTCATTACCATCAATCATGATTGAATCCGGATCAGACTGGTCTTACAGGTTAAGGAATTCCCAATGTCTGCTGTTATTGGCGGAATATTTTTTAAAGCAGCGAACTAAATGGAATATTTACTATTTTAATGATGAAGATTATGTGAAAAGTTTCAGGTTTCTTACCCATATGGACTTTGCTGTTTTGGATGAAGATTCATCAATCAACTCAAACTACCGGATGACGAGTGAATTCAAAAGACAAAATCTATACAGTTATTTTTATAGCCATTATAATGATTATAAATGGGATGACAGTTTGGGGTATTTTGTAAATTTCAAGGAAGAGGCCGGTAAGAAAGATGACCTTTTGATCTTATTTGAAACATTACAGTCTAAGAATGATACCATGGCCCTTTCCGCTTTTATGTTGATAGGTGAAGAAGACCCTGCTAAAGTTACACAACTGTCAAAACAATT
>JBBSJI010000085.1:0-11554 GCA_038257425.1 Chitinophagales bacterium | reverse complement strand
TTATCAAAACAGCATCAGGCACTTCTTTCTTATTGGTAACTACATTAAAGAGATGATGCATGCCGTAACAAATATAAACGTAAGAAGAACCGGCAGCAGCATACATATGTTCATTACGTGCTGTACGCCTGCCATTAAAAGAATGTGAAGCCCTGTCTGTAATAGCTATATAAGCTTCGGTTTCTACAATTCTTGCAGATGTGAGCAAGCTATTAAAGTTGGTTACAATAACTTTTCCTAATAATTCCCTCGCTACTAAAATAACATCGCTTCTTTTATAAAATTGAATAGGTAATTTCTTCATTATAGTATTAACTTTAAAGCTAAAATACAATATACAACCAATAGCCAATTGAAATAATACATGCTAAAAGAGATTATCATTGCACTACAGGCCTATTACCAGACCCACCGCTTTATCATCAAGCACAGGTTATGGAAATGGATACTGATACCGGGTTTAATTTATGCTATACTGTTTTGTGCAGGCATTTATTTGTTTGTTGTATCAAGTAACAGCGCTATTGATTTTATGTTACAAAGATCGGGTGTGGGCGAGTGGATGGAAAAAATGCAGAACAGCTGGTTAAGCTTTTTGCTGATCTTTGGCCAGATCATCCTTAACCTGGTATTGCTGCTTTTCTACTTTTCTCTTTTTAAATATTTATTCCTCATCATCGGTTCTCCCTTATTTGCTTACCTGAGTGAAAAAACAGAATCGATAATGGAAGGCAGAGATTACCCTTTTAGTTTTAAGCAACTGATGAAGGATATTATGCGGGGCATCCGGCTTGCCTTGCGGAATTTACTTTGGCAAACTGTGTACACAGTCTCTATCCTGATCTTATCATTCATTCCCGTGGTTGGTTGGATAACGCCGCTGCTTGCTTTACTGGTAGAATGTTATTACCTCGGTTTCTCCATGTTGGATTATAGTTGCGAACGCAATAAATTATCTACTTCACAAAGCATTAGTTTTATTGGCAGGCATAAAGGACTGGCTATTGGCAATGGGATGGTTTTTTATTTAATGCATTTTATACCAATACTCGGCTGGCTGTTTGCACCAGGTTATGCTGTAATTGCTGCAACCATCAGTTTATATAATGCCAAAACCGAAGGACTAATAAATGTTTCGGGCAAGTTCAATTTATAAAGATGACCTCTACTATTTACCTTATTCCTTCTGTTTTAGAAGAATCGGCTATCCAAACCATCCCTCCTTACATTATTGATGCTGTAAAAGATTGCCAGGTCATTTTTGCTGAGAACGAAAGAACAGCAAGGCGATTTTTAAAAAGCATATGCAAAGACATTGTGATTGATGATTATGAATGGTACACCATACACAAGGCCGAAACAGAATTGATAAATACTTTCAGGCAAAAAATAACAGCAGAGAAAAACATTGCTATCATCAGTGAAGCTGGCTGCCCCGGCATTGCAGACCCCGGCCAGATCTTAATTGCAGCAGCACAGCAAATGAATGCTGCCATTAAACCTTTGGTGGGGCCAAGTTCTATCCTGCTGGCTTTAATGGCCAGTGGTATGAACGGTCAGCAATTTGAATTTGTAGGCTACCTGCCTATAGACAATGGGGAACGTATTAAAGCTATAGTGGCTTTGGAATCTTCTTCTCAAAGAAAGAACAGTACCCAAATATTTATTGAAACCCCATACCGAAATAACCAGCTCATTGAAACTTTATTGAAATCCTGTAAACCATCAACCAAACTTTGCATTGCGGCAGAACTGACAGGGCCTGGAGAATATATAAAAACAAAAACTATAGCAGACTGGATGAAAGAAAAAACCGACTTTCATAAAAAGCCGGTGATATTTTTATTGTATGCAGGTATTTAATTAACGGGCCACAGCCTTCATACTGATGATCTTATCAACAATAAAAGTACTGAACCCCCTCCATGGAATGGTGCCTTTATATTCCTTGTAATGCAGGTCGAAATAATTGCCGCTGTTGTTCATAAGAATATTGGCAATACTGTCATCGGCAACAGAAAATTCAAATTCATAGGAATTGATGCTTCCCGGTGTTTGAGACCGGAAGCCTGACTGGATAAGCTTTCCTTCGTAAGTTTTAAAAAGATTTCCCTTTTTAACTACGTAATTCAATTCACCTGATTTTACGCCTTCGCCAAAAACGAAATAATATTTCCACCAGAAGCCAATGGCAACGATCAACAGTATGATAAAAATAAACCACCGTAAAAATTTACGGAAGCCGCTTTTTTTTACTGGTTGTGGTTTTTGAACTTCTTCAAATTTTACATCTTTCATAAAAATTGTTTTATAAAATTATCACAAGCCATAATTATCTACAAGGTAAACCATCGTTGCCATTACAACCACACATAAATTTAATTCCTGTGCATTTACTTTTTCAAAAACATCCGAGGCTGCATGGTGTATATCAAAATACCGTTGCCCGGTGGTATTTAAACCAAACTGGGCGGTTTTAAAATTAGTCTGCAGCGGCCCAATATCGGCACCGCCTCCACCCCCTTCAGTAAAAGAAAATTTATCCGCATCAAATGCAGTAAAATATTTTTTCCAGCTTTCCACTTTTTCAAATTGTGCTTTCGTCATACCACAGCTAAAACCACGTGGATATTCTGCACCCCCATCACTTTCCATAGCCATCACGTGATTTTCGTTTTTCGATTTTGCTTCTTCCGCATATTTGTTGCCCCCACGTAAGCCATTCTCTTCATTAGCAAATAAGACAATCCTAATGGTACGCTTTGGTTTATAACCCAGTGTTTTAAAAACCCTCAATATCTCTATACTCTGTACAATGCCTGTACCATCATCGCTGGCTCCCTCACCGGGGTCCCAGCTATCGAGGTGGCCGCCAATTGTAATGATCTCGCCAGGAAATTCAGAGCCCTTAATTTCTCCAATTACATTATGGCCAATAGTATCAGGCAGCATTTGGCAATTTGTTCTGATGAAAAAATTTGCATCCCTGTAAGCGCCCTTAATGTAATCACTCAGCTTATCGGCACCTTTCGTACTAATGGCAACTGCCGGAATTTTTGGAAATGAATCATTGTAACGCAATGCCCCGGTATGTGGAAAATCATCGTAAGCTCCCGTTACCGATCTAACAATAACAGCCAGGGCTCCATATTTTGCAGCGGTTGAAGCACCGCTGCTCCTGTATCTTACAGCATCGCCATAAGCCCCTCTCAAAAGGGTTTTATTAAACGGATAATTGTAAAAAACAATTTTACCTTTTACTTCTTCTTTTCTTTTTCCCAGTTCTTCAAAATTCTTTACTTCAATTATTTGGGCTGTAACTCCCCTTTCGCCTGTGCCAACAGCATTCCCCAATGCTAGCACATTAAACTGAGGATCTGCATTACGTTTGTTGGTTTTGTAACCGGCAAACTCCTTTTTACCCCTTACCCAATGAGGCACCATGCATTGCTGCAGGTAAGCATTTTCGGCACCTGCGTCTTTTAATACTTTTAATCCCCATTGCTCTGCTTTGTACATACCGGCACTGCCACTTAAACGTGGACCAACAGTTTTGCACAACGTGTATAAATTGTCGTGGGCTCTCCCGTTCAGTAAAATTTCGTCTGATATTTTTTTAATCATCTTTGCATCATCAACCTGGGCAAATACAGCTCCAGTAGTAAAAGAGGCGACCATAAGTAACACAGGTATTCGTTTTAGCATAGCTTAAGTTTAGTAACAAACTTACATATTTAAAACAATACATGAACGGAAAGTGTAATGAAAATAAATCGGTAAATTGCAGATACAAATTTTTTACTTAATCAACTAACTATATGAATATTGGCATTGTGTGTTACCCTACTTTTGGTGGTAGCGGTGTTTTGGCAACTGAACTGGGTAAAGCCCTGGCCGATAAAGGACATAATATACATTTCATAACTTACCAGCAACCCGTAAGATTGAGTGGTTTTCATGCCAACATTTTTTATCATGAAGTTCGGGTACCAACTTACCCATTGTTTGATTATCCACCTTATGAAACAGCATTGGCCAGTACCATGGTAGATGTAATACTGAATAACGACGTGGAGCTTTTGCATGTTCATTATGCTATACCGCATGCTGCGGCAGCTTATATGGCAAAACAAATTTTAGCCAAGCAGGGAAAAAGAATTCCGGTTATAACAACTTTACATGGTACAGATATAACACTGGTAGGCAGGGATAAAACCTATAGCCCCGTTGTAACTTTTTCAATGAATGAAAGTGATATATTAACTGCAGTTTCTGAAAACCTGAAAGAAGAAACCTACAAGAATTTTACCATTGATAAGGAAATTGAGGTCATCCACAATTTTGTAGATGTAAAACGTTTTCACAGGCAGCCTGTTGATGCGTTTAGGAAACTGATCTCGCCGAACGGAGAAAAAATAATAGTGCATGCTTCCAATTTCAGGAAAGTAAAAAGAGTGGAAGATGTTGTTGCCACTTTTTTACTGATACAGAAAAAAATGCCGGCAACATTGTTATTATTGGGCGACGGGCCTGAAAGGTCTCATATTGAAGCAAGCGCCAGGAAATGTGAATCGCATAACAGCATAAAATTTTTAGGCAAGCAGGAGCAGATGGAAGATATTTTACCCATTGCCGATCTTTTCTTACTTACCAGTGAATATGAAAGTTTTGGTCTTGCAGCGCTGGAAGCTATGGCTGCAGAAGTACCCGTTATATCAACCAATGCCGGGGGTTTACCTGAAATAAATATAAATGGCTATTGCGGTTTTATGAGTGATGTTGGCGATGTGGAAGATATGAGTAAAAATGCTTTACACATATTACAGGACGACGCAACCCTGAAAAAATTTAAAGCAAATGCATTGGCTCAGGCAAAGAAATTCGATATAGAAAATATTGTACCGCTTTATGAGGAACTTTATAAAAGAGTTATCTGAGTTATCTTTTTAACCACCTTTGAGGATCAAGATTATTTTTTTCATCACTGATGAAAAAATCCACTGCACCTACCCCGTCAAGATTTGCAGCAGCTTTGCCGATCACCTGGCCCGTTTTTACATTCTGTCCACGTTGTACTGAAGTACCGCTTAAATTACTATAGGTACTGAAATATTTACCGTGCTGTATAATTACTACCTGCATATCTTCTATGTAAAGAATATTAGAAACTACACCATCAAAAATAGATTTAACGTTGCTTCCTATATCTGTAGCTATGGTAATATTGGTAATATCTAAAACTGTTCCGCTGGGTAACACATTACGGCCAAAGTGCAAAAGCGGGTATCCTTTATCAACCGGCCAGGGTAATGAGCCTTTATTTTTTATAAAACTTTCATTTAATGCAGTGTTGGCTGAATTTAGCAAAACGCTTTCAGGTGCTTTGGCTGGCTCTGTTTTTTTAACGGGTGCGGTTACAGATTTAGTTTCATTTTTTGAAGGATTTGCATTAACCACTCCTTCATTGGCTTTCTTTGCTGCGGCCTTCTTTGCATCAGCCAATGCTTTCTTAATAGCTGCATTAATGGCATTATCAACCTTTCTCATTTGCTTGGTGTAAGCCGACAATTGGTTATTCAATTGCTTTCCCTGTTTCTTAAGCTCGTTTAATATACGGTCTTTCTCACCCTTTTGTGATGCAAGTACATTCATCTCTTTATCCTTGGATTGCAAAACTTCATTTTTCTGCTTTTTGATTGATCCCAGTTCAATTAACCGCTCTTTTCTCAATTCCTGGGTTCTTATAATGTTCTCACCCTGCTTTTCTCTATAATCCCTGTAATACTTTAAATAAGCAACCCGTTTAATAGCATCGTTAAAGCTGGCAGCAGAAAATATAAAACTTAAGAAATCGTAATTATTTCTGTTCTTATAGGCATACACCATGCTTTTTGCATATTCCTCCTTTAAAGTATCCAGCAACTTATTGTACCGGTTTATTTCACGCTGGTTAGTATAAATATTATTATCAAGCAGGTTAATGTCTTTACTGATATTGTCAATCAGTCTGTTTTGAAGATTCACTTTATCATTAATAAGCTTCCATTGTACAAGGTTCTCTTTTGTTTTCAGCTTATTGCTGCCCAACAGTTTTTGAGTTTGCTCCATTTCCTTTTTCAATTGATTACGTTGTTTCTCCAGTTCTTCACGTGTTTGTGCATTTACAGACAAACAGAAAGAAGAAAGAACGATGATATGGAAAAAGAATTTGATCATGCCGGTAATTTTATATTTCAAAGTATTATCTAAAATTATAGAAAAGCGATTGATAAATTACAATCTAAAACTATAAAAATAAATTAACGCCTACTTTACCGTATAATTTTTGGGGATATTAAAAGTTACTGATAATTCTTTGTTAAACTCATATTGTTTATAGTTGAGTCGTATATCAAGTTTATTCTTTTCTGAAACAGTTATTTCCCGATAAGTAGAAAAATTAAACCCTGTCTTATTTTCATAACCGCCATAAGTAAGATCAGCAGTTCTGCTTCTGCTCACATCAACATCATCAAGCTTGCTATGGGTTAACAAATAATTATTGGAAGATAAGGTGAGCAGATGTTTGAAATAAATACCAACCATCGAGAACAATATCTGTTCATCTGTTTTTTTATAATAAACAATATTACTGTCTACAAAAACAGGGTTGCCTATCAACAGATCCTGCAGTGTTTTATAATCAAAGGGGATCTGGGTGACTTCCTGCAAATAATCAAGTGATCGGTATTGAACCTCCCGGTCCTGTTTATTCATTAATATAACGCTGTCTTTAGTGATCAGTACCCTATAAATTTCGATATTAAGAAAGGAAGCAGTTAGCGATATCCATATGGCGCTATCTTTAATGATACGGACTATCGCAGTCACATCGGGTTGTTTCCCTTTATTGTCTTCGTAGTCTACTTTTATCTTTGCATTAAAAGTTTTAAAATCAATATAATTGTGACTTAAATTTTCAATTGTTTTTTGAATCATCAGCAGAGAATCTGCCTTGGTCTTATCAAAAATGACAGTTGAACTATCTATTGGTGCAATTGCTTTATTGATCTGTTTAACTGTTTTACAACTGTAAACTGAAAAAATCAAGATGGGTAAAATGCAGATTGTTAATATTGATTTCATGATGTAATGCTAGTGTATAAATTTATTTAATGCCCGTATGTCCAAATCCACCATCTCCTCTTAAAGATTCATTTAACTCGGCAACCAAAATCAATTCAGCGTTTTCTGTTTTTGAAATAATCATCTGGGCAATCCTGTCTCCATGGTTGATTACCTGTACAGTATTACTTAGGTTAATCAATATCACTTTGAGTTCTCCCCTGTAATCAGCATCAACCGTGCCAGGCGAGTTTAAACAGGTTATCCCCTGTTTAAGTGCCATTCCGCTCCGTGGCCTTATTTGTGCTTCATACCCCTGGGGTAATTCAATGAATAAACCCGTAGGAATTAAACTACGTTCTAAAGGTTGTAAGGAAACGGGCTCTTTAAGATCTGCCCTGATATCCATTCCCGAAGACCCTGCAGTTGCATAAGCCGGTAATGGATTTGAAGACTTGTTTACAATATTAACTGTTACAGTTTGCATGCCGGCAAAGTTAATAATGTAAGCGTAAATACGGCAAGAAGGTTTTTATATGAAGTAATTTTAACGAATAAGCATAACCATACCCTGCTCATACATTTTCCGCCCACGGCTGTTTGTATAATTTAACATCCAGAGATATGCACCATTAGGCATTTTTTTGCCCTTAAATGTACCGTCCCATTTTTGCGTAATATCATTGCTGGTAAAGATCAATTCTCCCCATTTACTGTAAATCTGAAAAGAAAAATATTGAACAGCTGAATTATCAACAACACCAAAAGTTTCATTTAAGTTGTCGTTGTTAGGTGTAAAAGCCGAAGGAATATACACATCACAATCACCTGGTAAAACCTGGATAGTATCAGAAGCTGCGCAGGAGCTCTGGGTTACTGTAACATAATAACTACCTACCTGATTGACAAATATTGTTGAGGTAGTTTCTCCTGTGCTCCACAGGTAACTATCATAATTTAAACTGCTTGTTTTTAAAACAACAGGTTTATACTTACAAATAGTTGTATCAGCTCCAAGATTTACCACCGGCTTGGGCTTAGGTGAAACTTTTATGGTATCTGCAATTTTACAACCATTTTGCTCTATTTGTAACCAATAGTCACCAAACCCCATAGTAGTTATTTTACTTTCATTTGAACCCGTGCTCCATAAATAATTTACGCCCAGGATTTCTTCAACACCAATTTCTAGTGTCAATGCATTGCAGCTAGACGTATCAGCTCCTAAAAACTCATTTGAATCAGCAATCCATATTCTACGGGTGATGGTGTCATTTAAACCGGAACAGTCAATTTTATAAACTATAAGATTTACATCATAAAAACCAGGAGCGGCATATGTATTTGTTGGTTGCAAAACACGAGATTGTTGTCCATCCCCAAAATCCCATTTAACAGAATCAATTCCATTTAGCCTGTTAATCGTAAAGGATACATTAAGATCTACACAATTTCCAACCCGACTGAAATCATAGGGATTTGAAGTGCTGTCAAAATAACTTTGCATAAAAGTTGGCAATCCAAACTGTAAGGGATAGGCATTTGAAGGGGCTAAAAAAATCTTATTGAAAACAAAATTACAACCAAGTCCATAAACGTTTGGGTTTTCAATTACTGAAATGGAAGTATCCTGCCACATAGCCATATAGATTTTTTTATCTGGACCCACTTGTAAAGCCCCTGCAAACCATGGGGTAGTTTGTGCAATAATCTGCTTTGTTGCAAGTATGGTTGCTGCATTATTTGATGTAATATCAAACTGGTAAAGTGTGCTGGGATCGGATACGGAATTATTTGCTGACACATACAGTAATTTTCCATCAGGTGAAAATTCCGCACCATATACACCAGTATAGGTGGACTGGTGTGGTGTAGCATTAGGTTTAAATGTTAATGCATTTGAAATGATTCCTGTTGTATTATCAAAATCCATAAGCTCTACTACATCATTATCAAATGAATGGCAGGCTGCTAATTTATTGCCCTTGCTTGAAAATTTTAAAGTTCCTATAGCATTATTTATCTGACCGTTTATTATTAAACCTGTGTGACTAATGATAGGTGTAGGATTTAAACCAAAAGAGGTTAGCAAATAAGCGTGGTATTCATCGGTATTCCATTTTTGTATAACTATCCATATATCCCTGTTATTACAATGCCTGATTGCTGCAAGTTTTTCAAGGACTGTATCTTCAATAAAAGCATTTTTTACAATTACTTCACCATATCCACCATCCGCCTTCATATCAATTATATTATAAGTAAATCTGGATAATTCCTCTCTTGCAGATCCTATAGCAAATAAGTAATACATACTGTCATAACCCGGCATGGGTACAATTACGGTATTATTTGTACTGCTTAAATCTCCTTTCAAACCTGTTCCATTCAGCATGGTAAGGTGTTTGCGGTTTTGCACAATTGAGCCATTAGTGTAAAAAAGCAGTCGGCCATTGTTATCGCTCATGGCGGCAGAACCTTCCTGAGAGTTTGCTGTACCATTAATAAGTACCAATGGTGGCGATTGATTGAAATCTAGGCCTACCCGGTTTCCAAAATACCAGGTATTAGTTTGCTTTTGTCCAAAAACAAAAAACATACATAATAAAAAACAGGAAGTGAGAATATACTTTTTCAAAAAAATGAGTTATTTTATTTTAATGCCAGTAAAACAGTTGCATATGCTTTTAATCCTTCTTCCCTGCCTATAAAACCCAACTGTTCTGTTGTAGTAGCTTTAATTGAAATGTCGCCTATTGTAATATGGACAATTGCGGCAATGATTTGCTGCATTTGAGGAATATATGATTTTATTTTAGGTGCCTGGAGGCAAAGGGTACTATCTATATTAATGACCCTATAACCTCGTGCAATTATAAGATCAAAACACTTTTCAAGCAATATTTTACTGTCGATATCTTTATATGCAATATCTGTATCCGGGAAATGGAATCCAATATCACCAAGTGCCAGGGCACCCAGGATGGCATCACAAATTGCATGTAATAATACATCCGCATCACTATGCCCCTGTGCTCCTTTATTATGTGGAATTTTAACCCCCCCTAACCATAAATCTCTTCCTGTTACTAACTGGTGATAATCCACACCAGAACCAATTCTATATGACATCGCTTAATTTATTCTGTAAATATCCGATTTTTTTGACTGATTATAAAACAAAAAAGCGTCCCGATAAAATCGGGACGCTTTTTATACATGAAAAAGTTATATTATTTTCCGCTACCCATCAGATCAAATACTAAACCAAAACGATAAGTATTAGATAAAGGGATACGGCTTATTCCGCTTCCTGTAGGGAAAACATAAGAGAAGTTTAAAGCAGCAATGCTGTATTTTAAAGTTGCTCCTACAGTAAAGTATTTTCTGTTACCCTTGTTTGGGTTTTCGTAGAAATATCCTGCTCTGAAACCAAATTGGTTATTATACATGTATTCAGCTCCTACAGCGATATTTATTTCCTGAATCTCCTGACTTGCTCCGCCGCCATCACCGAAAGATTTAACCCAGCTGCTTGCAACACTGCGATCACGATATTTAACTAATGCTGCTGAATCTTGTGAAGCGGTGTTTGATCCACCTAAAACCGGAGGTGTAGGAACCAATAATTTATTTAAATCAAGTGCAAATGTTATCTTGTTAGCTTCATCAAATACTTTTGTATAAGCCAATCCTAAACCAAGGTTAGCAGGGATATAATCTTTTTGAGTTGCATCACTTGAGTAAGATATCTTAGAACCTAGGTTGCTTAAAGTTAATCCCCAGTTTAAACCCTGTCCGTTCTCTTTAGCTCCGTGGTGATACAAATGCAGGTCACCGGCAACTGAAGATCCAGCCTTATAATTTTGTCCACCAAAATTACCACTGGCAAGGTTTGAATTGATATATCTGATAGCAATACCCAAACCGAATTTACTGGATAATTTCCTGGAGTAGCCGATATCAACAGCCATTTCTCTTGGATTATACTGTTGTAAATCATTACCTGATGCATCAGTAAACTGGATGCTTCCAAGTTTAAAGTATCTTAATGAAGCAGAAATAGCTTGTACATCATCAATTTGATAGTATCCTGCAAGAGATGCAAGAAAAACATCATTTACAGATAGATCTCTCAACCATGGAGTATAGTTAATTGCTATACCAGCTTTACTGGTAGCAAATGGAGTTCTGGCTATGTTAGCAAAAGCAGCATTTGCATCAGGTGCAGTTGCAATACCTACATCTCCCATACCACCACTACGGGCATCGGGTGAAATACGTAAAAACGGAACAGCAGATGTTACAACGTTTATTTTGTTCTGGGCATAAGATACAGTTATTGTTCCTCCCAGTAACATAACTAAGGCAGTTAGTTTCAAAGTTACTTTTTTCATGCGTTTTGATTTTGTCTTGGTTAGGTAGACTTACCTCTATAAGCGTTAAGTTT
>JBBSJI010000084.1:0-11773 GCA_038257425.1 Chitinophagales bacterium | reverse complement strand
GAATTTGGGTGAAGATACCAGCTGGATAGAAAGTTATATTGATCGCATGATGAAAGACGAAAAGCAGGTTGACAGCAGTTATCGCCGTTTGATCACCGATAAACTATTCAACTTTATTGAAGGGCAGGTAAAGCCACAAGAAAAGATTGTAACTGCAGAAGAATTAACTGCAATGCAACATCACCATCAGCATTAATAAGGATATTCAGCATGTAATTAAATATTAACTTATACCTTAGAGTTTAATTACCAACTACAATATATTAGTCTATGAAATCAATTCTCAAAATAACCATTAGCATATTGGTTTTGTCTGTATTTTTTTCTTCTTGCCAAAAAGATATAATAAGTAACCCTATAAACGCAAATCTAAAACCACCAACTGCCGATGCTGGAGTTCCACAAACTATTATATTGCCTACTTATGCCGGCACTTTAAATGGTACGGGAATTTCTTACAATGGTCCTATTACCGGGTATTTGTGGAGTTTAATTTCGGGCCCCCAATATTCCTTTTATACATAGTCCCAGTTCGCCAAGCACTATTATTAGTGGTATGATCCAGGGGAATTATAGATTCCAGTTCATAGTTATTGACAGTGCTGGCTTAACCGGTGTTGACACTACAAGTATCAGGGTGTTGCCTAATCACAACCCAATACAAACTGTAATTCTTCAACCGGGGAACAATACTAATGAAGCTACACTAACGTGGACAAATTCAGGAACCACTACAGGTGCTAATTTTGTTTTACAGGAACTTTTAGCAATGGCCTGGACAACAGGAGGCGAATTGTTTATAGGGAGAGGGCTTTTTAAATTTGATTTATCTGCTATACCAGGCAATGCAACAATTATTTCGGCAAGGCTTTCATTGTATTCCACTCCAAATCCTTTAAATGGCAATCAAGTTGATGCTAATTTTGGAAATAATAATTCAATGTTTATCGAACGGATTATATCTAACTGGAATTCGACCTTGAATTGGCCTAATCAACCTTTTGGAGATATTACTACACAAGTTTCAATTCCGCATACAAATCAGTCAACCTTGGATTTGATTGATGTAGATGTAGCAAATTTGGTTATCCCGATGATGCTTTCCGGAAATAATAATGGCTTTAAAATAAGATTACAAAATGAAGCGTTTTATAATATAAGAAATTTTTGTTCAAGTAAGCACGCCATCACTACGAAAAGGCCAAAATTGGTGATTACTTATCAATAAAATAGAAGGACAGGTAAAGCCACAAGAGAAGATTGTAACTGTAGAAGAATTGACTGCGATGCAACATAACCATCAGCATTAAAAAATTATATATAGGTAAAAAAATCCTCCCGGTACATCGGGAGGATTTTTTTGTTAATTATAATAAAAAGGCTTGTTAACAGAAACTACAGTTATACAGTTAGCAAGGTTAAAATCTATTAACAACAGAGGTTTGGCACGGTTTTATTGAATAGAGATATGTAGTAAAGATCATCAACCGTTTGACGAAAAAGAAAAGATCAATTATTAGTAAACTATTAAAACGAAAATTATGAAACAGATATTCCCAATATTAGCCTTAGCTGTCACATTGGGCGCTTGTAAGGCAAAGATCAATGAAGCCGATATGAATAAGAATATGGTATTGGTTGATACTACAGGCTTGTATAAAAACAATGTACTTACAGATGTAGGTAATAACAAGTTTGTAATTACTGAAAAACCTGTTGTAGTTGAACCGGTTCGTACAACTCCAGCACGTAACCCTGTGAGAAGAGCCAGTACCAATAATTCAAACACTGTCTATTCTTCAGGAACAAACAAAAGCACTAACGCAGCTTACCCACAAAGGGATAAGGGCTGGAGTGATGCTGCAAAAGGAACTGCAATTGGCGGAGGTGCCGGTGCTATTTTAGGTGCTGTTGTCAGCAAAAATAATAGAGGATTAGGTGCAGTTATTGGAGGTGTGGTAGGTGCAGGTGGGGGATATGTTCTTGGTAGGGCACAAGATAGGAAGAGCGGCAGGGTAGAAAGAGCCAGGCAGAGAAAAGCAGCTTCATATTAATTATAGCAGGTAAATTGATAAGCATAAAAAAATCCCCTTGATCAAAGGGGTTTTTTTTATGCAATATTTTTTAACTCTATAATTTTATCTCTTCATCACTATCATCAAAAAAATGGAATTCAGTGAGATGATAGTTTGAGTTTGCTTTTAATTTAATGCGTTGTTTGTATTTGCGGCGCCATTTGCTAAGTTTTGAAAAGAAAATACCCTTGGTCATATAAGCATGTAAAATAGGATGTATCTCCACGGTTAAACCGGTATGCTTCTGCATAATAAGGTAACTGAGGTTCTTTTCAATTTCGTCTTCTAAGATTAATGTTGAAGATATTTTTCCGGTGCCATTGCAACTGGGGCAAACTTCGCTCGTATTAATGTTCATCTCCGGCTTCATACGCTGCCGGGTAATTTGCATTAATCCAAATTTACTAATCGCCAGTACTGCATGTTTTGCCCTGTCAGGTCTCATAAAACCATCCATTGCATCGGCCAGCTTCTTTTTGTTCTCCATTAATTTCATATCGATGAAATCAACTACTATAATTCCACCTAAATCTCTAAGACGCATCTGGCGGGCAATTTCGTCTGCAGCTTCAAGATTTGTTTCAAGTGCATTTTGTTCCTGGTTATTACTTACACTTTTATAACCACTGTTCACATCAATTACATGCAATGCTTCAGTATGTTCAACAATTAAGTAAGCACCACTAGGGAGGTTTACCGTTTTGCCAAAAGCAGCTTTAACCTGTTTGGTAATTCCAAAACTATCAAAAATTGGAGAGCCATTGTTATAATACGAAACGATATCAGCCTTATCAGGTGCAATACGCTGTATATAGGTTTTTGCATCGCTAAAAATATTCTTATCGTTAACAACGATCTTATTAAAATCTTCATTTAACAGATCCCTGAGTATGCTGGTTGTTTTACCCTGCTCACTTAAAATTTTTGCAGGAGGAACTGCCCCTTTTAAATTTGACTGTATTGTTTTCCATGTAGCTACCAGGCTTAACAGGTCTTCATGTAATTCTGCTGTATGTTTTCCTTCTGCTGCAGTTCTTACAATTACACCCAGGTTCTTTGGCTTGATAGCTTCAATGATCTTGTGTAATCTTTTTCTTTCTTCTGATGAATGGATCTTACGGGAAATGGCAATAATATCATTAAAAGGTGTTACTACCACAAAGCGGCCTGGTAATGAAAGTTCGCAGCTAAGCCTTGGCCCTTTGGCAGCTATAGGCTCCTTTAATATCTGAACTAAAACATTGGGCTTGCCATTTAAAACTTCAGCAATTTTACCTGTTTTAATTATTTCAGGTTCCACTTTAAACTTTGCAAAATCCAACCCGTTATCAGATTTGTCATTAATAGATTCGTTGGTGAATTTTAATATAGAACGAACGTATGGACTCAGGTCAGTATAGTGCAGAAATGCATCTTTTTCAAAACCAACATCAATAAATGCAGCATTAAGTCCGGGGATGAGTTTTTTAACCTTTCCAAGGTACAGGTCTCCTACGCCAAAGCTTGCATCAGCTTTTTCGCTATGCAGCTCTACCAGTTTTTTATCCTCCAACAGGGCAATTTCAACCCCTTGCGGAGCAGAGTTTATTATAAGTTCCTTGGTCAAGCTTAAATTTTTGTAAGACCATTACTTCAAGTAAGGAAAACACAGCTGCATACATCAACAACTATACATTAGCTGTAATGAAGGCAGGTACATGTGTGCCCGGATGAGGATTCCGGGCACCGGTAAGAAAAATTACTTCTTCTTATGACGGTTCTTTCTTAAACGTTTTTTACGCTTGTGTGTTGCAATTTTATGACGTTTTCTCTTTTTACCACAAGGCATAACTAGTCTTTTTTGTGTTTAAAATAATTTTTTAAAAATATGTAAACCGGATTTTACCCGATATGTTACCTTAATAATTTGATCCTTTCATCTACTTCCTGGCTGTAATGCGGATCATTTATCAGCCGCTTACTTATCATATACCACTTTATCGCTTCTTTTTTATCACCTTTAGCTGCATAAGTATCGGCTAAAAATGCAATTGCTTCCAGGTTTTCGGGTTGAGCTTTTATCACCTTTTGTAAACGTTCTATTGCTTTATCATATTGCCCCGATACATATCCACCTACCCCAAGCATCGTTTGAGCTTTCATGTTGTTAGAATCTTTACGAACAACACTTAAAAGCTGCTGAATACCTTTCATTGTTTCTTCAGGTCCGCCAGTTCTTCCTTTCCCAAAAATGTAGCAACTTCCTAAACCCACTTTAAAATCATCATTCTCAGGATAAAGTTCTATTCCCTTTTCAAATAATGCTATTGCCTGTTCTGTCTTCCAGTTTAATTTGGCTTCGTCCTGCTCACTTCGCAGGTTCTCCAAAATTAATTGGGCAGCAAAGGTGAGGTTTTTTTCCGACTTATCCAACTTGGCGGCCTCAGATAAATAATAAAGATAGGGCTCAATAGCGTGGCTGCTGTCTTTCCAGAAATTTGCCAATTGGGTATTGGCTATAATCAATTGACTATTAACATCTCCACGGGTTACACCGTTTTCCAGCCTGCTTACTGTTAAAGCCTGGCTTGCACTCAAATGTTTCTTTTCTTCCTCAATATAATTGTGGATATCAAATGCTTTTGCAGCAGCTGCAACAGGAGCATCGCTTTTGCTTTTAGGAGCTTTAGTGGTACCAAATAGGAAAAGGGCCAGAACTAAAACCAACCCGGTAAGTCCAATTATTAATTGTTTCTTCAGCATCTATAATAACCTGCTGTTATTTTTTACAGGATGGCAAAGGTACATCAGTCTTGGCTGTCATCCTCTTTTTCGTTATTCTCTTTAATATTTTTGGATGATTTTATTTCCAGCATGAATTCTTTTGCAGGCTTAAAAGCAGGAATAAAATGTTCAGGAATTTCTACGGCAATATTTTTTTTGATATTGCGCCCGATTTTAGCGGCCCTTTTTTTTGTAATAAAACTCCCAAAGCCACGTATATAAATATTTTCTCCTAAGGCTAAGGAATTTTTTACTGATTTAAACATTGTTTCTAAAGTAACTAAAACATCCACTTTAGGAATGCCTGTTTTATCTGATATTTGATTAATGAGGTCTGCTTTTCTCATGATAATTTATTTAAGAATTGTTACTATTAGAAAAATACGACAAAAAATTGGAAATATCCAAATAAGTTAGTGATTATCAGGTACTTTGTGCAAAAATAAATTTATACTTTATTTATTGCATTATTTATAACATGTTGAAAATTAGATAGATAGATAAAAATCAATAAGTAAAATTGTTATAAGCATTTATAGATGGAAAGAAAAGAAGATAAACTGTTTTTTACAAAAAAGCTTTTGAATTGGAATTTAAAATTTAATAAAAGACTTATGCCTTGGAAAGGAGAAAAAGATCCTTACAAAATATGGTTGAGCGAAATTATTTTACAGCAAACAAGAGTAGAACAGGGTTGGAATTATTATAAGCGCTTTATAAAATCATTTCCCAATATTGATAAATTAGCCCAGGCACCCGAAGAAAAAATTTTTAAACTTTGGGAAGGATTAGGATATTATACAAGATGTAAAAACTTAATTGCTACAGCTAAATTTATTGCTCAACAAAGAGCGGGTAAATTTCCTGAAACTTACAATGATATCTTAGCATTAAAAGGAGTTGGACCTTATACAGCAGCAGCAATCGGTTCATTTGCTTTTAATTTACCTCATGCAGTTATTGATGGAAATGTCTTCAGGGTACTGTCCCGCTTTTTTGGAATTGATACCGCTATTGACATAACAACCGGGAAAATATTATTTACCACACTTGCGCAGGAACTCCTGAACAAAAAGCAACCGGGCATTTATAACCAGGCTATAATGGATTTTGGAGCTATAATATGCAAACCAAAAAACCCTTTATGTGCTGAATGCCCTCTAAAAGCCAGGTGTATTGCTTTTAAACAAGGTAAGATCAATTCATTACCGGTAAAATTTGGTAAGATCATTAAAAAGAACAGATGGTTTTATTACCTGATCGTAGAGCAAAATGGGAAGATTTATGTGAGAAAAAGAGGAGCAAAAGACATTTGGGAAAACCTGTATGAATTTATTTTAATTGAGGAAGAAAAATTATTGACTCTTCAGCAACTAAAACAAAATGCTTTATTCAAAGCTATTAAGGTTAAAAGTATTATTGAAGTCAAACAGGGTTCAAAAATATATAAACAACAGCTTACCCATCAAACTATCCAGGGTAGGTTTATCAAGGTGAAAATTGAAAATCCGCTAACGCTTAAAGATTATAAACCTGTTACATATAATGATTTGCACAAACTGCCTTTCCCAAAATTTATCACTGGTTATTTAGCAGAAAATGCGTTAAGGCATTTGAAATAAAAATGTATCTTTAAATTTGTTGTAAGGCAGTATGACTCAACAATACAAAGAATTAAATGGAATTTTATGAGAGGCGTAAATAGGGTAATGCTAATTGGTAACCTCGGCAAAGATCCGGATATGCAGTTTTTAGAAGGAAATATTGCTGTAGCTAAATTCTCCCTGGCTACCACAGAAACATATAAAGACAGAAGCGGTAAACTGATCTCTCAAACAGATTGGCACACAGTGGTACTTTGGCGGGGCCTGGCTGAACTGGCACAAAAATATTTGCATAAAGGAAGCCTGGTTTATATAGAGGGAAGATTAAAAACACGGAGTTGGGAAGATAAAGATGGCAATAAGAAATTTGCAACAGAAGTTGTAGGAGATAACCTGATCATGTTAGATAAACGAGGTGATGGCACAGGTACGCAGGAAGGTTTTGACGGCCCGCACACTGATTCGGATATACCGCCTGCTGATGATGGTTCAGAACGTTTACCATTTTAATTTATAAAAAAGACTAAAGCAACATCATATTTTTAATTTAAACATTCTGTCTTGGATTACCATTCGGTTTTCGATCTTTTCTCTTTCCGGCTTTTGGCAATAACACCTGCCGCTACAACCGTGCTAATATTTTCAGTCGTTATCCTTTTCATTTTATCTTTTTTGCTTGCAGGATCAGAGATCGCTTTTTTTTCACTCACTTTTAAGGATATTAATATGCTGCGTTCAAAAAAGCAACCGGCATACCGCAGGATTGTAAGTTTGCTCGATCAGCCCAAAACCCTGCTGGCATCAATGCTCATCAGCAACAGTTTTGTGAACATCGGCATTATTTTGATCTCCAATATTTTGATCGACAGCTGGATAAGTGGGCTTCATCTCACTTTCTGGCCGGTGTTTCTAATTAAAGTTGGTTCTGTTACTTTTTTGTTGCTGCTTTTTGGCGAAGTATTGCCTAAGGTTTGGGCAACCCATCATAAAATATGGTTTGCGGCTACAGCTTCACTTATAGTTGAAATATTTAGCAGCATTTTTTACCGGTTAAGCAAACGGATGGTTCGGTACAGCGATAAAATAGAAAAAAAATTCTCTTCCCAAAATTCTTCTACCATGGATCGTAGTCACCTGGATTATGCCATTGACCTGTTGCCGGATCATGAAGCAACTACCGAAGAAAAATCCATTTTAAAAGGTATCCGGAAATTTGGCGATACTACAGTAAAGCAGGTAATGCGTACCAGGCTTGATGTAAGTGGTATTGACATTAATTTCAGTTTTGCAGACACTATAAGAAAAGTAGAGGAATTGCATTATTCAAGATTACCGGTGTATAAGAATAACCTCGATGAAGTTGTGGGTATGCTGCACACCAAAGATATTCTGCCACATTTAAATGAACCTGCAGACTTTGACTGGCACACTTTATTGCGGCAACCATATTTTGTGCACGAGCAAAAATTGATCGAAGACCTTTTACAGGAATTCCGCAGCCGGCACATGCATTTTGCAGTGGTTGTTGATGAGTTTGGCGGCACATCGGGTATTGTTACTTTAGAAGATGTGATGGAAGAAATAATAGGTGAAATAAAAGATGAGTTTGATGATGAAGAAAGTAACAATAAAAAAATTGACGATCATAATTATATTTTTGAAGGCAGAACAATGATCAATGATGTATGTAAATCTATTGGGTTATCAGTTGATACATTTGATGCACAACGTGGCGACAGCGATTCTTTAGCAGGCCTGGTACTGGAGATAGCAGGAAAATTTCCACAGGTAAATGAAGAGGTAGTGAGTGGCAACTTTATTTTTATACCCCTTGAGATCCATAAGAACAGGCTCAATAAAATAAAACTTACTATTAAAACACCGGATACCGCTTAATGTATTTAAAAAATCATCATGAAAAAACAAGCTGTATCTTTTTTCAACTTTTGCCTTTTAACTTTTGCCTTTTGCCTTTTGCTTTCAGCTTGTAACTCTACATACACATCCAAAAAAACAGGGTATTTTAAAATTGATTTTCCAGAAAGAGAATATGTAGTTTTTGAGAAAGAAGGATTTCCCTACAGCTTTGAATATCCTGCTTATGCACAGGTAGTGAAAGACAGTAACTATTTTGACCAGGATGTTCAAAATCCTTATTGGATCAATATAGATTTCCCCCGCTTTGGTGCAAGGATATTTTTAAGCTACAAAGCCATCGGTGGCAAATCAACCTATAAAGTAAAGCAGCCCGATGGAACCTACAAAGATTCCCTGGGTACAAATGTTTTTGATTATATGGTAAACGATGCTTTTAAACTTACCAGTAAAAATGAGTCTGTTGCATCCTCTATTAAAGACAGTCTTTTTCATACACCCAATGGCATAACAGGTGTATACTTTCGTGTTGGTGGCAATGCAGCAACTGCCAAACAATTCTTTATGAGCGATACTACTAAAAATTTCTTCAGGGCAGCTTTGTATTTTGATGTAACACCCAATGCTGATTCATTAAAACCCGTACAGGATTTTTTACAAAAAGATATTGATCATCTAATCAATACTTTTAAATGGACAAACAAGCGTTAACCCTTTATTGGCACCTTAACTTTTTTTATAGGCTTTTTTAAAGGGGCTCTTGAGAATTTATCAAGGCTTAACTTTCTTTCAGAAACTTCTATTGTTTCAGTTTTCTCACCGGGTTCAACAGTAAGCTTTTCAGGTTTTATTTCTGTTTTTATTTCTACCGGAGCATTCTCCAGTTCTTCAAAAATAGACTCAGGAATCCTTGCCCTGGAATAATCCTCCATCTTTATTTCTTTAGGGGCAGAGGTTTTGACTTTTTTGTTTGACGTTTTCTTTACACTTACTGTCTCAGACTCTACCGGCGCAGCTTCAGCTATTTTAACCGGAATAGCCCCCGTAGTTTTTTCTTCTACAATGGGGGTTACTGCGGGTTCTTCTTCTGCATACAGTTTTTCAAGCGTTCCTTTTTTCTGGCTGCTGTAATAATCAGCTAAGCCGTAAACGGTGGCTACCGAAAACAGGCCTATGCCTGCATAAATAATTGCTTTCATAATTGATGAATTTGTTTCCTCACGGGAGGAATGGTTAAAAATGGTTTTATAAAATGATTAAGTCAAAAACGTTTTTAAATAAGACCTGCTTTTATGGTAGATAATGTATTCAGCCACAAGCATATTACCCAGCACACTTATCCAAAGTGAGATCTCGTAATTGTGTAAATGATCTACCCCATAATAATAAAAAAACAGGTGGTAAACCCTGAAGGTAACTGCAGTCATGGCCATACTGTAGCTCCTTATCATCCAGTTCTTATGTGCAAGTACATTCTTTAGCTTTATGGTCTGCAAGCCCTTCATGGTGCTGAGGAACCAGTACATTGCCATGAACATAAAAAGTATCCGTTCCCAAAAACTACCCTTTGCAAAAAAGCTCATGTATAAACCGGTGGGCGCACCCAGCACTAATACCACAAACACGTAGATCTTTCCCATCCAGATATGTATAGTCCTTCTTTTTTTAAGGATGTAACTTGAAAACTGCGTTAATGCTGCAATTATGCAAAACATGCCGGCAAAAATGTGGATGTAAAAACTGTATTTATAAACAGGCTTTAAAAAGAGCAATGCCCTTTCTTCAATAAAACTAAACTGCTGGTTAAAGGAAAAATAAGGGATAGTATTCTTTACCAGCAGGAGGCTAAAAAAAACTACCGGTATCCAGAATAAAGCAGCAAAAAAATACCTTATGCTGTTTTGCAGGGTTAATTGGCGGCTGTTTGGCATGTTGGGTGGTTTGATGCTTTGATGTGACCTGTAAAATCATTGCATAAATAAATATGTTAGAACTTTGTTAACTCCCCACAGACTTGGGTGGGAGTCCGCATTGACCGGCTTTCTAACATTTCATTTTCCCTACACCCTAAATCTTTACCTTTGCGCCCATGATTGCAATAGATAATATCCTGGTAAGTGATGCGGTAATTGCAGAGCAGTTTGTCTGCGACCTGTCGAAGTGTAAAGGAGCCTGCTGCGTGGATGGAGATGCAGGTGCACCACTGGAAAAGGATGAGCTCAACAGGATGAACGAGGTGTATGATACCGTTCTGCCTTATTTAAATGAAGAGAGTAAAAGAGAACTGAATCGCCAGGGCAGGTATGTGTATGATAAGGAATATGGCTGGGTGACACCCACCATTGATAGCAAGGTTTGTGTTTATGGTATCAAGGACAGTGCAGGTATCGTAAAATGTGGCATAGAACAGGCTTACCTGGAGGGTAAAATAAAATGGAAAAAACCCATCAGCTGCCACCTGTTTCCCATCATTACTAAAGAAAGCAAACGAAGCGATAATGTGTATGTAAACTATGAGCCCCGTGAAGATCACTGCAAAGCTGCATGTACATTTGGTAAAAAATTAAAAGTACCCGTGTATGTTTTCTTAAAAGAAGCATTGACCAGGAAGTTTGGAACAAAGTTCTATAATGCCCTGGAAGCAACTGCTGCACATCTTAATAAAAAATAATTTTAAATTCTTAAAATGAAATCTTTGTATTGCAACTTTTTAACTTTTGCCTTTTGCCTTTTTATTTTTACGTCCTGCTCGGTAAATAAAGCCAACAACGACGAAAGTTTAAAAAAATACTTTGACGAAAATAATGTTGACGGATGCTTTACCATGCTGAATAATGCAGATGGAGAAGTTACCGTTTATAATATGAAGTATGATACCATGCGGTTTTCACCGGCATCAACATTCAAGATATTTAATTCGCTGGTTGGTTTGCAAACCGGTGTGATCACTGATGAAAAAATGCAGATCAAATGGGATGGGCTTGTACGGCTTTTTCCTGGTGGCGATACAGCCAAAAACTGGAACAAGGATATGCATATGACCGAAGCATTTAAAGTGAGCAGTGTGCCTTATTACCAGGAAGTGGCCAGGCGGATAGGGAAGGATACCATGCAGCAGTGGATAGATACTGTTGGATATGGCAATAAAAACATAAGCGGCCCTGTTGATTCTTTCTGGTTGAATAATCAATTGAAGATATCACCTGATGAGCAACTGGGATTGGTAAAAAAATTGTATTTCGATCAGCTTCCCTTCCGTAAAAGTGTGCAGCAGATGGTAAGGGATGTAATGGTGCAGGAGAATAACACGGCATACAAATTGAGTTATAAAACCGGCTGGGGCTTTGATGAAGATAAAAAAGCCATTGGCTGGGTTGTGGGATGGATAGAAGAAAACAAACACGTTTACTTTTTTGTAACTTTTGTAAAAGCGCCATCACACGATACAGATATCAG
>JBBSJI010000083.1:0-11846 GCA_038257425.1 Chitinophagales bacterium | reverse complement strand
ATTTTATTATAAAGTTGATGAAGTAAATGCAACCATTACCTGGCTTGAAAAACCAAATAAAGAAACAGTAACTGTAACCTACCGTGTATTTCCCTATAAGTTAAATGCAGTGGTAAGGCATTTGAATTACGACAGCATACGCAATAATTTTCTCAGCAATAATTCATTCACATTAAAGGTGGGTGCAAAACAAACCAACCCTTTAGTGGACTTTGGTAATATAAAATCGGAAGGAAGTTTTGGAAGGGGTATCTCTTTTGGAAACAGCCAGGATGCGGTAGTAAGTTCCAGTCTTAATTTACAACTGAATGGTTTTATTGGTGATAGCCTTGAGTTAACCGCTGCTATCACAGATAACAATATCCCTGTTCAGCCAGATGGAAATACGCAGGATCTCCGTGACTTTGACAGAATATACCTGCAGATAAAGAAAAAAGGTTGGCAGGCCAATTTTGGTGATATAGATATCCGCCAGAGCAAAAATTATTTCCTCAATTTTTATAAGCGGTTGCAGGGCGTTTCTTTTATAACGGATAATAAGATCACAAAAAATATTTCTAATTCCTTGCTGCTGAGCGGTGCTATTGCAAAAGGAAAATTTACCCGCAACCAGTTAACACCATTTGAAGGAAACCAGGGGCCATACCGCTTAACAAGTCCCACATTGGAATTATTTTTTGTTGTACTTGCAGGTACTGAACGGGTATACATGGATGGCGAACTGCTTCAGCGTGGCGAAGACCAGGATTATATTATCAATTATAACACAGCAGAATTGACCTTCACCCAAAAAAGATTAGTAACAAAAGATAAAAGGATACAGGTGGAGTTTGAATATGCCGACCGCAATTTTTTAAACTCCCAGATCTATGTAAGTGATGAAGTGAACTTTAAAGACAAATTCTTTTTAAACGTCGGTTTTTATAATAACGCCGATGCAAAGAATTCTTCCATTAACCAGGTGCTGGATACCAAACAAAAACAATTTTTAGCTGATATTGGTGATGGCGTGGATAGTGCTTATTACGTAAATGCGGTAAGAGATACCTTAAGTGCCGGAAAGATACTGTATAAAAAAATTGATACGCTGTACAACGGCACTATACGTGATTCCATTTTTGTTTTTTCAACCAACCCAAATGATATACTTTATAATCTGAGTTTTACTTACCTGGGGCCGGGCAGGGGAAATTATACGCCCCTTCAGTCTGCTACTAATGGTAAAGTATTTGGCTGGGTACAACCTGATATCAACAATAATAAGCAGGGAGATTATGCCCCGGTAATATTATTGGTATCGCCCAAAAAACAACAATTAATAACCATTGGCGGAGAATATGTTTTTAATGCCAAAACAAGGGCAAGGGCAGAAGTGGCCATGAGCAATTATGACATCAACCTTTTTTCAAGTAAGGACAAAGCCAATGACAAAGCCTTTGCTACAAAACTGCAGTTCATAAAAGATGATACAAAAGTTAATTTATTTCGCAAACCTTTATTACTGCAAACAGCTTTGGGTTATGAATTTGTACAGCAAAGGTTCAGGCCCATTGAGCGCCTGCGGAATATTGAATTCTTAAGGGACTGGAGCCTGCCCTATAATGTACTACCTGCTGATGAGCATTTGATTAATGCAGGTGTACGGCTTGCTGACACTACCGGTAATTTTTTACAGTATGATGTAACCAATTATAATCGTAGTGATAAATACAATGGTCTACGGCAGTTATTAAGAAGCTTTAATAATTTCAGTGGATTGAAACTTGCCACTCAATCCAGCATTACAACCATCAGCAACAGTAAAGAGGATGGCAGCTTCATCAGGCCATTGGTTGAACTTAACAAGGAACTCAGTTCGTTCCGAAAAATGCAGGTAGGCTTTAAATACAACAGTGAGCATAATAAACTCCGCAATAAATCCGGTGATACCTTATCTGCTTTCAGTTTTGCATTTAATGTGTGGGAGGTTTATGTAAGATCCAATCCTGCAAAAGAAAATAAATGGGGCGTTTCATATTTTACAAGAAACGATAAATTGCCCGTAGGCAAGCAACTTGAAAAAGCAGACCGTAGTGATAATTATAATTTTTTTACGGAGTTATTAAAAAATCAAAAGCACCAGGTTAAACTTAATGTAACTTATCGCAAACTCCATATTTATAACTCATCAGTTAGCCGGCAAAAAGCCGATGAAAGCCTGCTGGGCAGGGTAGAATATTATGTAAATGAATTAAAAGGGTTTGTTGTTGGTAATGTGCTGTACGAACTTGGCTCCGGACAGGAACAGAAAAGAGAATACACTTTTGTAGAAGTACCGGCAGGGCAGGGTGAATACACCTGGATAGATTATAACAACAATGCAATACCGGAACTTAATGAATTTGAAATAGCCATATTCCAGGATCAGAAAAAATACATCCGGGTATTCACGCCAAGTAACCAGTATGTAAAAGCCAGTTATGTACAGTTCAATTATGCTTTTTCATTGAATCCTAAATCAATTATTTCTCCATCAGCCAGCGGCTTTAAAAAGATATTAGCCCGTTCCAGCACCAGCTCTGCTTTGCAGATAAATAAGAAAGATATCAGTGATGGAAAATTCAAGTTTAATCCTTTTGACAATAAACTGGTTGATACTACTTTGATAACGTTGAGCTCATATTTATCAAACACACTTTTCTTTAACCGCAGTAATATAAAATGGGGCTTTGATGTAACACACAGCATCAACAACAGTAAAGCATTATTAAGTTATGGTTTCGAAAGTCGTAAGCTTCGCAACCTGGTGACTAAATTGCGCTGGAATATCAACAGGAATTTTGTAACTACTTTAAGTTATAAGCAGATAAAAAATGTGCTGAATACCAAGGGGCCCAAGTTTGATAACCGCAATTATCTTGTGCTACAGAATATCATTGAACCCTCTTTATCCTATGTTTACAAAACAAATTTAAGAGCCACATTAACCTATGCATACGGGCAGAAGAAGAATACCATCGATTCGATGGAAACTGCTACCAATCATGTGATAACGGCAGATGTGCGGTATAATATTTTATCCAGCAGTACATTGAATGCAAAATTTTCGCTCAACCAGATAAATTATAAAGGTTATTTCGGCTCAGCCAATACCACCGTGGGATATATTTTACTGGATGGATTATTACCCGGTAAAAATTATTTATGGAATGTTGAATATACAAAGCGGCTTGCAGGCAATATTGAAATAAGTGTGCAATATGAAGGAAGAAAACCCGAAGCTGCAAGAACCGTTCATATTGGCAGGGCCTCGGTGAGGGCTATATTTTAAACTAGCGGTTAGTCCATTAGTTTGAACAGGTGCCAGGTTGAGTGAGTATTTTTTGAATTTACAAACAAACTTTTTGAAAATAATAGTATTAGTAATTAAATAAGGGTGTCAGTCCCAGATAGTTATCGGGATGCCCAACCCGGTGTAACGAATAAACCTATAAACGACCTTTCTAACATTGAGCGGAAAGAGTAAAAGAGCATTATGATTGACACAATTGCAAAATGGACAATAATAATTTTTGGTGTATTTTTTATTTGCGTTGGATTTTTGATGCTCATTAAACCACAAAAGGCAAGAGCGATTTTAAGAAAAGCAGGAAGTACGAATTTTATTAACTATGCTGAAATTACAATAAGAATGATACCAGCTATTGGACTGATTTTGTCGGCTGACAATTCTAAATTTCCTGATATTTTCAAAATAGTTGGATGGTTTATGCTTTGCACCTCTTTGGTTCTTTATTTTATACCCCGACAACTTCATTATAATTTTTCAACAAAAGCTGCTGACATTTTAAAACCGTTTTACTTTCAATTGATTTCGCCATTTTCAATCCTATTCGGCATTCTACTTATTTATTGCGTAATTTAAAAGATGAAAGCTACTAAACTATTTAAAGATTTTTTTGACAGTGAAAAAGCAGGTGGCTCGGTTTGGCAATATGGCGGGGCGACGAATATATGCTCAGCTTTTTAAAATCCGCTTTCGACAGGCCTGTCTGCCGACAAAGGCAGGCTCAGGCTAACAACTTTTCTGAGAATAAAAATTTTCAAACTGATGCACTACTAGCTGAAAAAGCCACCCTTTTTTAAACTGCGTATCCCTTCGCCAATTTTAAAACCGTTATTAAATACTTCAATCTTATAATCGCCTATTTCAAAATCTGAATTTTGTTTCCAGTCTAAACTAACTTTTTGCCTTTGCCCCTGGGTATAGTTTACATCAATGCGTTGGGTATAATATTTTTCTTCCCCCTCTCTTGTAATGAATTTACCCGATCCCATGGCAACCACTGCCAACGGCTTTCCGTTGGGTGCTGTAATACTGATATAAATATCTTTGGTGCCTGATTGTGTAACCCTGTTCTCATCAATATCAAATGAAATGCGGAGCTTATCAACCCTTTTGGCAATGGTTGTTTCCTTTTCTTTGCCATCCCTTTCATTTATACCAAGTATATTAAAATTGGAAGCATGCAGAGTAGAAGCCACATCAATAACCTGCTCTTTCTGTACAATCGTGTTTTGAGCAGAGTCAAAATCTTTTTGAATTTTATCACGCTGCTGTATCACTTCATTCTTTTCCTGAGTAAGCACTAATTTTTCGCCCCGTAAGGTTTCTATCTGCGTTCTATAACCATTGATATCACCATTCAAAGATGCTATCAGTCCCTTTGCCTGGTTTAGTTCTTCCTCGGTAGCACCAACTTTTGACAGCAACTGCTGTATCTTATTTTTCTTATCTGCAATTTCACGGTCCTTCCTGGAAATTGTACTGTCTTTGCGATGCATCATATTCGAACTGCTGGTCTTGATCATATCGTACAACCTTGTAGCATCTTCAAGTTCTTTTTGCAACTGGTCTCTTTGAGAAGAGGTATTGGCAATTACGGTTTCTTTTTGCTGAATGGTTTCTTTTGCTTTGCTCTTATCCCAGATGATATAAGCCCAGGTCCCTAATAAAACAATAATTAATCCTGCAATTAAATAATTGTGTTTTCTATGCTGAGAATTTGTTGGCAGTGATGTTATTCTTCCGGTATCGGGAAAGTTCTCGAAACTCATAGTTTTAGGTTTTTCGTTGTCAGATTTTTTATAAAATCAAAAAGAGGGAACGGTTTCAAAAAAGAATGAGAAAACCATTACTTTTCGACCAAATTTATGCCAAAGATAATCATCCCTATATAAAACGTATAATTGGGTAGTTATTGCCGTGTTAAAAACTTTTTTATTCAAAACCTGCCAACTCAGCCGTAACTTTTATCTTTGGGCCATGAGTGCGGAAAAAATCATCAGCGACTGGAAGAAGAAGAATTTCAAGAATATCTACTGGCTGGAAGGGGAAGAGGATTATTATATTGATATGGTAATGGATCATGCCGAGCACCATATTCTTACCAAGGCTGAAGCTGGATTTAACCTCACCGTTTTTTATGGCAAAGATGCCGATTGGGCAGCCGTAGTAAATGCCTGTAAGCGTTACCCCATGTTTGCTGAGCGGCAGGTTGTTTTGCTGAAAGAGGCACAACAGATGAAGGACATTGATAAGCTGGAAAGCTACGTAGAGAATCCCCTCCATTCTACCATTTTTGTGGTAGGCCATAAAACAAAAACACTTGATAAAAGATCCAGGCTGCATAAGCTGCTTAAAAAATCAGCGGAGATATTCAATTCAGAAAAAATAAAAGACTACAAGCTCCAGGAATGGATAGGTGAATATGTACGATCACTTGGTTATAAAATTAATGGAAAAGCCATAAGCCTGCTAGATGAGCATATTGGCAATGATCTTAACCGGATTGTAAACGAGATTGAAAAACTGGCGCTCAATTTAAAAGGTAAGAAAGAGATCACGGAAGATGATATTGAAAAGTTCATCGGCATCAGCAAAGAGTACAATGTTTTTGAACTGCAGGCAGCTATTGCAAAAAAAGACCTGGCCAAGGCAATAAAGATCATCCAGTATTTTGAAGGAAACCCTAAAGCAGGGCCAATCCAAATGGTGTTGCCGGCATTGTATGCCAGCTTCAGTAAAGTGTACACCGTTTTTGGTATGAGTGACCGGAGCGAAGCTGCTTTAAAGCCCCATTTTTATTTCAACAGCACCGTAGTAAAGAATGCCATGGAAACCATTAATAATTATGGCTATGATGGAATAGAAAGAATTCTTTTGTTACTGCACCATTATAATTTAAAAGGAGTGGGGGTAGGTGATACAGGAACTTCTGATGCTTCGCTGATGAAGGAGATGGTGGTGAAGATGATAATGTAATTCTATTGCACTAATTAATACGAATTACACGAATTGAAAAAATGCTTAATCCGTGTAATTCGTATTAATTAGTGTATTAAGGTTTTCAGACTTTCTTCCTTATCCTTATGTAATTGTTCTTTCAATGCTTCCAGCCCATCAAACCTCACTTCACTACGTAAATATTTTTTTACAGTAACCCTGATAATATCGCCATATATTTCCTTTGCAAAATCAAAAATATTTACTTCAGTAACCCGTACCTTTCCATTAACCGTTGGCCTGAAACCAATACTCATCATGCCTTTATAGTTTTTGCCTTCTATCTCTACATACACTGCATAAATACCATCGCCTAAACATATCTTTTCCTCATCTGTGCTTTTTAGATTGGCGGTAGGATAACCCAGTTCCCTGCCAATTTTATCTCCATGAAAAACTTCGCCTTCAAAGAAAAAATCATAGCCTAAAAAAATATTGGCATCTTCAATATGGCTGTGCAGTATGGCATTCCGGATATTGGTACTGCTCACTTTAATAGTATTGAGTATATGCTCAGGGATTTCTTTAAGCACATAATTATAAACCAGTGCTTTTTCTTCCATCAATTTATAATCACCTCTTCGTTCTCTACCAAAACGATGGTCGTACCCGATGATGATCGTGTGGGGCCTGAATTTCTCAACCAGGAAATCCTGTATATATTCTTCTGCAGTCTGGTTCGCAAAAAAATCAGTGAACGGAACAATCACCAGATGATCGATACCGGTCTTTTCCAGCAATTCAATTCTTTCGGCAAGTGTATTGATCAACCTTACACCGGTAATTACCGACGAAACCACTTTACGGGGATGAGGGTGAAAAGTAATGATAACAGATTCGCCGTTGGCTTTGGCAGCTTCTTCCTTTAAACTGTCAATTATTTGTTTGTGCCCCAGGTGTACCCCATCAAATGTACCTATGGTGATAACAGCATTTTTAAATTGGGGCAACTGGTTTATATCGCGGTGTATCTGCATAATTAAGAATTGCAAATCTAATTGATAATTTTATAATGGATAATGGATAATTGCTTTGTAATTTGCGGCAGAATTTTGACTTTTTATTTTTGACTTTTTACTTTTTATAAATGTCTTTATATTCCAAACGTGGCGTAAGTGCCCAAAAAGAAGAAGTGCATGCTGCGGTTAAAAACCTTGATCAGGGATTGTATCCACATGCTTTCTGCAAAATTTATCCTGATTTTTTAGGTGGCGATGAGGATTTCGTGAACATCATGCATGCAGATGGTGCAGGTACCAAAAGCATACTGGCCTACCTGTACTGGAAGGAAACCGGTGATATTTCGGTATGGAAAGGCATTGCGCAGGATGCTATTGTGATGAACCTGGATGACCTGCTTTGCGTGGGCATTTACGATAATATTGTTTTTAACTCTACAATAGATAGAAATAAGAACCTGATTCCTGGTGAAGTGCTTGAACAAATAATTAACGGATCGCAGGAATTATTTGACCAGTTAAAAAGCTTTGGTGTAAATATTAATTACCTCGGCGGCGAAACTGCCGATGTAGGCGATGTGGTACGTACCATTGCCGTAAACGGCACCATGACCAGTCGCTGGCCAAAAAATAAGATCATAAGCAACGAAAAAATAAAAGCCGGAGATGTGATCGTTGGCTTTGCCAGTTATGGCCAGGCAACTTATGAAAATGCCTACAACAGCGGGCTTGGCAGCAATGGCCTTACCAGTGCAAGGCATGATGTGTTGAGTAAATATTATGCAGAAAATTTTAAAGAAAGCTATGATACGGGACTGGATGAAGAAGTGGTGTACATAGGTAAGCATAGGTTAACAGATACTGTTGAAGTCAAAAATCAAAAATCAAAAATCAAAACTACCATCGGGCAACTTATTTTAAGTCCTACCAGAACTTATGCGCCGGTAATGAAAGGATTATTAGAAAATTATTTTGACAAAATCCATGGTCTTATACATTGCAGCGGCGGCGGACAAACAAAATGCATGAAATATTTGCCTGATTTACCGTCTGACGTCTCGTCTGACGGATTAACAACACAGCGGTATTTGAAAGTAATAAAAGATAATTTATTTGAACCGCCAGAGATCTTTAACATCATCAAAGCCAACAGCGGAAGCAATAACAAAGAGATGTACGAAGTGTTTAACATGGGTTGCCGGCTTGAAATTTATTGTGATGCCGCAGATGCGGATACCATGATAGCTGCGGCCAATGAATTTGGAATAGCAGCGCAGGTTATTGGGAGGGTGGAGGAGGCTGATAAAAAAGAACTGGTGATCAGGTTGAAGGATGAGGAGATCAGGTATTAACTTTTATCAGTATTCAGTTTTAACAATTGGTGAAGAAATTAATTTTTAATACTGAAGCAGTTACAACTAAATTTGTAACAATTGCCACAGAGGCACTGAAGCACAGAAAGCACTTACAAAATATCGCATTGATAAAAGCTGAATAATGTAATATTGTACAAGAGTGCCCCGATAGCTATCGGGGCCAATGAAGCTAATAGAATTTCAAATGTTTGTAACCAAAAACTACAAACCCCGTCCGACAGATCATCCGGGCGGGCACAAACCGAAAACGAATTTATGTCTCAATCAATTGTTGAATTAAAGAATGTAAATATTTACCAGGGCGAAAGTCTTATTTTAAGTGATGTAAATATTTCTGTAGATAAAGGTGAGTTTGTTTACCTGGTTGGCAAGACCGGAACCGGCAAAAGCAGCTTGCTTAAAACCATGTACGGCGACCTGCAGTTAAATGAAGGGGAGGGCTGGGTTGGCGGACATAATTTAAAAGAAATCACCTGGAAAACAGTTCCCTTCCTGCGCCGTAACCTGGGTGTGGTTTTCCAGGATTTTCAATTATTGACTGACCGGAATGTGAATGAGAATATGAAATTTGTTTTAAAAGCCACCGGCTGGAAAGATGATAAACTAATGGATGAAAAAATTGCTGACGTATTGGAAAAAGTGGGATTGAAAACAAAAGGATTTAAAATGCCTTTTGAATTAAGTGGCGGTGAGCAGCAACGTATGGATATTGCACGTGCTTTATTGAATTCTCCTAAATTAATATTGGCCGATGAGCCTACGGGTAATCTTGACCCTGAGACCAGCGATGAGATCATGCAGCTGTTGTTTCATATCTGCAGGGATTACAACACTACCATCATCATGGCTACGCATGATTATTTGGTGATAAAAAAATTCCCGGCCCGTACAATTAAGACTGAAATGGGTAAGGTTTGGGATAATGCTACCATAGAAATGTAATAAGTTCCCTGGCATTTGCTTCATTGTTATAAACTGTAAGTAGTAAACCCTGCCGTTGCTGCATTTCCTGTTCAGTAAAAGGTAGTTTGTATAATTCCTCTATTTTTTCCTGGAAAGATTTTGCATCACTTGCAACATGGCAGTAGGATTCCAGTCCTGAACCTTCGACTCCTGCCTGATTGACTAAACAGTGTCTGCCGTTAAAAAAAGCATTCAACAATTTTAATTTAATGCCTGTGTTATTAAAGGAGGGCAGTACATGAATATGGGCTTTTTGTATCATATCCTGCATTTCTTTATCCGAAGGATTTGCAACCAGGCAGGTATGTTGGTGATCATGTGCAAGCTTTTGTAATCTTTTGGATGGATCTTTCCCTGCAATTACAAATGGTAAATTGAGTTTGCTGAACACATTTTGCAACAGCCATACTGCAACCTCTTCATTTTCATTAATGGATAAATTGCCATGATACAGGCAAAAACAACCTTTCCCTTCTTTGCCAATGGCTAAAGTATAAGGCAAAAAAACAGGCAGGTAATGAATATTGGTCGCTTTAAAAATCTGTTTATATATAGTTACATCCTGTTTACTTAAGGCCAGGAATATTGCTTTACCGGCGATAGACTGGTCATATTTTTTTAACAGACTGCTTTCATAGCGGTAATATAGTTTTTTAAATAAGTTGGTTTCGATTTTAGCCAGTTGTTTATAATATTCAAACTCGGTATTGAACAGCCTTACCATTACCTTCCTGTTTTTCAAAGCTCCGTTGTGCAAATAATAAGTGCAATGAATACCTTCCAGCAAAACAGGATGATCATCTTTTTGTAGGTTTATTATTAACGCTTCGCTAACCCGGCTGTTTACAATTAAGGGTATGGTGAAAGAAAAACTGTTGCTGTTTTTTTTGCGCTGATAATAATGTACGCTGCTGCAGTATTTCTCCAACTCCTGGCGGGGCTGACGTTGTTTAGTAAAACAATGAAGATATATTTTTACACCTTGTTCATGCAAGGCTTTCAGTGTATAAAAAATATCAATAACGCCGCCATAGTCAGCAGGCCAGGGAATATCATGCGTTACTATATGTAGGTGTTTATCCAAGTAAGTTTTTGTAAAACTGAATTAATTTAATTTGTTCCTGCTGCCAGTTTAAAGTTTGGCGCAGTTTTAAACAATTTTGCTGCAATTCATTATACAAAACCTCATTTACAAGTAAATTGTTCAGTTGAGTGGCCAGGTTATTGGAACTTAGATCATCTACCAATAAAGCAATGGGCAGCTGGCCGTTGATTGCAGCATACAACGGGTAATTTACACAGAGTTGCGGAATGCTGGCATGCAGGTAATCAAAAAAGCGGTTGCCTAAGGAATAATAGTTGCTTAAACCTTTGTTTTCAAACAGGGTGATGCCAATATATGCCTGCTGTGTGATGAGGAATAATTCTTCAGGTTTTATTTTTCCTTTGAAGATCACTTTATCCTTAAGATCATTATCAGCAACCAATTGTTTAGCCTGCTGCATAAAATTGCCATCTCCACATATTACAAGTTTACAATTGATATTTTTAAATGCAGGTATCAGTGTTTCAAAACTCCTGCCCTCATTAACAGCCCCCTGGTATAAAATGAATTTTTCTTTCTTTTCTACCGGTTGTATTTCCTTCAGCAGCGCAATATTCCTGATCACTGCATAATTTACGCCGTACATCTTTTTAAATTCATCAGCTATGGGTTGATTAACCGTATAACCCAATGGGAAATGCGGCACAGTATAGCTTTCAATACGCTTCCAGATTTTGTAAACAGGAGGCCTGCTTACAATCTCTTTCATTTCGCAAAACAGTTCATGTGCATCATAAACTCTTTTTATTTTTTTTATACGTGATACAAAATAACAGGGTAGGATAGTATCAATATCTATTGCACATATACAATCCATCTTTTTAAAAAGCAGGTAAACAAACAGGCGGATATTATACTCTGCATAGAATAATTTTCCCTTTTCAAAAAAGCAGCGAAGCCTTTTTTGTTTAAAAGGTTGTGTTGATAGGAGAATTGAGGAACTTAATTTTCTGCCAATAAGGGTTACATCATATCCTGCATCAGCAAGAGAAGTGCAGATGCGTATCATGCGCTGGTCGTAGGTAAGATCGGTGGTGACGGTAAAAACGAGACACCCAATAACCCCTCCGCCAGCTGGCGGAGGAACCTTAGAGTCTGCTGACAAAGTAATATTTGAT
>JBBSJI010000082.1:0-11940 GCA_038257425.1 Chitinophagales bacterium | reverse complement strand
GCAAAGCTGCAAAGTTTCTTTATTATGCTTTTTATTTCACGCAAAGTCGCAAATTTTCTTTGCGACTTTTGTATTAATCTTAGCGTCTTTGCGTGAAAAATCCTACTGCACCTCAATCTCATCTACAAACAACCAGGCAGGGTTGCCGGCACCGGGTTTGCCGGAAGGGATGATGCCGTAGTTTTTTGCCCTTACCTGTATATACCTGCAGATTTTTTCTTTTTTAATTTCAATTTTATTCAGGTCATCGTCCTGGTTAATATTAATGGTAATTGTTTCTAAAGGAGGATGCTTAGTTATAATTGTTGTATCAATAAACGGGATATAGGTTACTTCTACCTGCGCCGGTAAATATATCCAGCTGCCTGTTTGTTTAAGTACATGTACCGTTACTTTAGAAACATCCATTTCTTTTCCCAGGTCAATAGTGGCATCAAGGTCAGTGCCGTTAAAGCCTAAGAATTCGGATGATTTGAGCATGCCTTTTTCATTCTGTACACCGTTTACCAAAGTAAAAGCACCATCAGCAGGGTATTTTTGTGAGGCAGGCGTTGCCAGTGTTATTTTTTTACCGGTGGCTTTGTTGAAAGAAAATTTTTGTGAAAAACCAGTACTGTTTTTTTGCATCGCAAAAAAAGTACCTCCAGTCTTATTGATTAAAATTGGATCCGTATAAGGAATAATGGCATCCTCAATGAGATCATTAGCCCAGGTTATTTTCCCAGATTTATTTTTCGATTCCAACTTCCACAGCACCCCATTAAAATCTTCAGTAGGCAAAACCGTTGCCTTCAAATCATAATACGCCTTGCTGTAATTAATTTGCTGCTTATCTAACCTATTATATATTGACGGCAACCTTCTCTCAAAATCTTTCCAGTTTCTTTTTTCTTTGGGGCTCCACAACACTTCACTCAAGGCGATCATGCGAGGGAACATCTGGTATTCTACTTTACGGGTGTTGTTCATGTATTCTGTCCACATATTGGCCTGTGCCCCCAGGATATATTTTCCTTGTTCAATGGTAAGTTCTTTGGGAACGGGATCATAAGCATATACATTTTCAATAGGGTTGTAGCCCCCAAAGGTCACACTGTCTTCATTTTTACTTTGTGTATGGTCAAAATAAACCGGGTTACCCGGTGTCATGATCACGGGGTGTTTTTGTTTGGCTGCTTCAATGCCGCCTTTTTCTCCACGCCAGCTCATTACTACGGCATTGGGTGCAAGGCCACCTTCCAATATCTCATCCCAGCCAATTAAAATTTTTCCTTTGCTGTTTACATATTTCTCAATACGACGCACAAACCAGCTTTGCAATTCATGCTCATCTTTCAGGTTATTGTCCTTTATTCTTTTCTGGCAGGCCGGACAGTTCTTCCAGTGCGCCTTGGGGGCTTCATCACCACCCATATGAAAATATTTTGAAGGGAAGAGTGCAGCTACTTCATCAATTACATTTTGTAAAAAGATAAAAGTAGAATCCTTGCCTGCACAAAAAATATCATCAAATACGCCCCAGGTTTCCTGCACCAGTTTTATCCTGCCGCTCTTTTGTTCATCAATACTTTTTTGGGAGATCATATTTGCAGGAATTGCAGTAGGCTTTTGTGGGAAACAGCTCAGCCAGGGATAGGCAGCAATGGCAGCACTGCCATGGCCGGGCATTTCAATTTCCGGTATAACTTCTATGTATCTATCCTTTGCATATTGCACTACCTCTTTAATTTCTTCCTGTGTGTAAAAACCGCCATAGGGTTTATTGTCATTGCCCTTGCCGGGATAGCGGCCAATCAATGTACCGTTCCTCCTGGCGCCAATTGTAGTTAGTTCTGGATATTTTTTTATTTCAATGCGCCAGCCCTGATCCTCGGTTAAATGCCAGTGAAAAGTATTGTATTTATAGGTTGCTAAATAGTCAATGTATTTTTTTATAAAGGCAACCGGGAAGAAATGGCGGCAGACGTCGAGGTGCATACCACGGTAGGGGAAGCGTGGATAGTCTTTAATATATACTTCAGGGATTCTTAATGTAGATAAGTTGATTTTGTTTTTGGATAATTCAGTTGCTGATATGAATTGAAGTAAGGTTTGAATGCCATAAAAAATAGTTCTGTTATTGCCATTGAGCAAGATATCTTTTCCAGGAGTCATTAATGAATAACTTTCTATATCTTCCTCTTCTTCACTCATTAGCATAATTTTTGACTGGTCTAAATCAAACTTCTCAGCGCTTACCAATATAGATTCAATATTCTTTTTCTTTAATTCTGCTTTAAGAAACTGAGCATTTAAAAGCGCAGCATCATTTTTGACATATACAATTTGAATGGGTAAACTGTAATTAAATGATTTACCGGTTTGTTTTACCTCTGCAGGCATGGGCACAATATTCAGATTGTTTTGTGCTTTACCGGCAAAGCATGCAAATAGTAATAAAAAGGAAATATTTTTTTTCATCTTAATTTTTAATTCTTTAATACAGGTAAAATAATTTTACTGGTATTTATTGCATCATGATAAATTTTTATGGTTGCTTTTACAAAATCACTGTCATCAGCTTTATAGATATCAACAAACTTTTGTGGGTTCCTGTCGGCCAGCGGGAACCAGCTACTTTGTATCTGTATCATCAGCCTATGGCCTTTTTTAAAAGTATGGGCAACATCCGGTAAAGTATATTTTACTTCAGTTATCTTGCCGGGTACAAAAGCTTCTGGCTTTTCAAAACTGTTGCGGTATCTTCCACGCATGATCTCTCCACGTACAAGCATCTGGTATCCACCCATTGGGTAAAGCCCCCTCCCTTCCTCCCCCCGTGGGGGAGGGGTATCGTAGCGGAATGTATCAGGAAAAACATCGATCAGCTTTACTACAAAATCTGCATCGGTTGTTGAAAGGCTAACCAGCAGGTCTGCAACCAGCGGACCGGCAAGTGTAATGTCTTCTTGCAAAATATCTGTACTGAAAGTAAGTACATCAGGCCTGCGGCTTGCAAAACGCTGGTCGTCTATCATATATTCTCTTGTACGGCCCAAATGTACATCTTCGGTATAAGGAACAGGGCGTGCAGGGTCGCTGATGTATTCGCTGAATAGTTCAGATTTTTTTATTTTACTCCCATTGTCACTTGCTCGTTGAAGTTTATCTAACCCAAATTTCATTATTTGTTTAAGACTGTCCGAAGGATTATTTGCAAAAACTATTCCATCTGGGTTTAAATAAAGATTTTTGTACTCCACATTTTTTGAAGGCCATTCATTAAACCTTCTCCATTCATTTTCGCCGGTAAAGAAAACAGTTGCTTCAGCAATATCACGTACCGTGCCTTTTAGTTTTAAATAAAAATTAAAGAAGGGGATCTCAATATTCTGCTGGTAAAATTCACTTGTTTTTTTACCAAACCGAACATTACCCAAATAACTGCCGTCACTGCGGCCGCCCCAGCCACCATGAAACCAGGGCCCCATCACAATGCGGTTATCGGTGTTGCGGTTCTTTTCTTCAATGGCTTTGTACAGGCTCCAGGCTCCAAAACAATCTTCAGCATCAAAAGTGCCACCCACAACCAGCACAGCGGGTTTTATATTCGTAACAAAGTTCCTTACATTTCTTGCCTGCCACCAGGCATCATTATCAGGATGGTTCATCATGTCTTTCCAGAATGCGATGCTGTCGCCCATGATCTTGGTAAAATTCTTTAAGGCTCCTGTTCTCAAATAAAAATCATAATTATCCTGTGCCGGAATGCGGAAACCAGGTGTGCCCACCGTTGTGGGTTTTGGCCTTGGTTTACCAAAGCCGCTGTAAAAGCCAAAGGCATCCATTAAAAAGAATGCCCCGTTGTGGTGAAAGTCATCACCCTGGAACCAATCAGTAACCGGCGCCTGCGGACTCACCGCTTTCAGTGCCGGGTGGCCGCTGAGCGCAGCCATAGTTGCATAAAAGCCGGGATAGGATATTCCTAAGCAACCAACCCGTTTGTTATTGCCGGGTAAACTATTAACCATCCAGTCAATAGCATCGTAAGTGTCGCTGGCCTCATCAATTTCTTTATTTTTCTTGTTTGGGTTAAAGGGACGTACATCAACAAATTCGCCTTCGCTCATCCACCTGCCCCTTACATCCTGTATGGCAATGATATAACCCTCTTTAAGATAGTTGAGCCAGTAAGTTTCATACAGCCGGCTACTTAATTTATTTTCCCCGTAAGGTGAACAGGAGTAGGGGGTGCGGTTCAGCAGGATAGGATGCTTTACTGAACTGTCTTTTGGTATATAGAATGCAGTGAACAAATTGATGCCATCCCTCATCGGTAGCATTTTTTCAACCTTATAGTAATTTTCAACAACCCACAGCGAATCAGCATTTTGAGCAGTTGTTTGCAGTATCCACAGTAATGAGAAACACAGCAGGAAGAAATATTTTTTCATTTGATAATTATTTGAGTGTTAAATTTAGCGAAACTATATTGTTTATGAATGATAACCGGGATGAACTCATCAATAAATTTTATGCTTCTTTCCAAAAGCTGGATCATGCCGGGATGAACAGCTGCTACAGTGGTGATATTGTTTTTTTTGACCCTGTATTTGGATTGCTTAGAGGAGATGAGGCCATGGCCATGTGGGAGATGCTTTGTAAAAATGCCAAAGACTTTTCGTTGACCTTCGATAACATACAACACCTGGATGATGAATATAGTACCTGTAACTGGGTGGCTACTTACACATTTTCAAAGACCGGCAAAAAGGTGGTGAATAGTATCAAGGCGCACATGCGTTTTGCCGATGAAAAGATAGTTGAGCATAGTGATGCTTTCAGCCTTCACCGCTGGAGTAAGCAGGCGCTGGGTTTTAGTGGTTGGCTGCTGGGCTGGAATTCTTTTTTTCAGCGTAAGATAAAGAACGGTGCAAAAAGGAATTTATTGAGGTTTATGGAAAAGCGGTAATTGGCTAAGAGTTTGGCGGCTCATTCGTACTGATGTTTGTTCAGGCTGTTGCTATTGCTGTGCTTGCAGAGCGTATGGGCATTCGTGGAGAAGGCTGGGTGAGTGGCTTAAAATTAGGTGCCGTTACCGGCACTTGCTTTTGTGCTGCCGGTTGGTGTTAATTACCTGTATGAAAAAAAGCCCCTGAGCTTATTTTTTATAAATGGCGGCTATGCTATTATCGGAAATATAATTGCGGCAATCATTATTTGTTGTTGGGAATAAAAGAATGATAAAGGGTTGAATGTTGTTGAATATAGTTGAAGGGTTGAATGTTGTTGAACATTGTTGAAGGGTTGAAAAGCTTCAGAGCCTTTCAACAATTTTTAAACGACGTTCAACAATATTCAACCCTTTTATTCAACCGTAGATACCTTCACAATATTTGTTGGCAGGTGCAGTTCAACCGGAGTACTTCCGGTATTTACTACCACATCACCTGATTTTAAGAATCCCCTTTCTTTCAGGATATTTATCTGGTCGAAGATGATGTCATCCAGGCTTTCTTCCTCGGCATAATAAAATGCCCTTACGCCCCAGCTTAAGCTTAATTGTCCCAGCAGGGTTCTTTCCTTACTGAAAATATATAGCGGTGCTTTTGGCCGGTAGCTGCTGAGCATAAATGCAGTGTATCCACTCTGTGTCATACCAACCAATGCACGGGCATTGGTATCATTGGCCAGTTTACAGGCGCTATAACAAATGGCGTCGCTTAAAAAAGAAGGAGAGTGGGGCTGTGGCGATAAAATATCATCCCGGTTATAATCATAAACCGTTTTTTCAACTTCAAGGATGATCTTACACATGGTTTCTACAACCTGCCTGGGATATAAGCCCATTGCCGTTTCACCGCTCAGCATCACGGCATCTGCACCTTCAAGCACGGCATTGGCCACATCGCTTACCTCACTTCGGTTTGGTTTGGTTCGGTCTATCATACTTTCCATCATCTGCGTGGCAACAATTACCGGCTTTGCCCTGTGCATACATTTTCGGATGAGCTCTTTTTGTATCACCGGTACCTGTTCAACCGGTATCTCAACTCCAAGGTCGCCCCGTGCAACCATTATACCATCACTCACCACAATGATGTCCCGGATGTTTTTTAGCGCTTCGGGCATTTCGATCTTGGCAATTACTTTAATCTTACTTTGGTTTTCTGCCAGTTTATTTTTAAGCTCTATGATGTCGGCAGTTTTACGAACAAAGGAAAGCGCAACCCAGTCGAGTTTATTTTCCATGATAAAATCCAGGTCGGCATAATCTTTTTCGGTCATGGAGGGCATTGTCAATTCCGAATCGGGCAGGTTAACTCCTTTTTTGGGAAACAACACCCCACCAATTGTAATGTTTACCAGTATCTCTGTTTCATTTAATATAGATTTTACCACCACTTCCATCTTACCATCATCTAAAAAGATACGCTCACCCACTTTTACATCGGTAGTAAGGTTAGGATAAGAGACATATATTTTTTCTTTTGTGCCCACCATTTTTTCAGTAGTGAAAATAATGTCTTCGCCTTCGATAAATTCTATCAGGCCGTTCTCCAATTCGCCCACTCTTAATTTTGGCCCCTGCAGATCGCCTAAAATGGCAATATTATATGGTTCTGATTTATTGATCTCCCGGATATAACCGATCACGATCTTTTTATTTTCATGTGTGCCATGCGAAAAATTAAGCCTGAAAACATTGACCCCTGCTTTTACCAGTTCCAGCAGCTTTTCCTGCGTATCGCATGCCGGACCCACTGTTGCTACAATCTTTGTTCTTTTTTGAGAATGAAAAATACCGGCTTCTTTATCCATCTGCTGATGCAGGTATTTACTGATGTGTTTGCTCATTTATTCAATTTGGTAATTTGATGATTTGGTAATTTGATAATTATGGAGTCCTATAATTTGGAATGTTTTTCATTATCAAATTATCACATCTCCAAATTCTCAAATTAGGTGGCCAGTATCTTAACGATCTTCAGCCACTCTTCACTGATGCGTTGTTTTTTCTTGATGGCTTCGTCCAGCGGAATATAATTGATCTTGTTGTTTACAATACCTACAAAAACATTATGTCTTCCTTCAACCAAAGATTCTACGGCATGGTATCCCATGCGGCTTGCAATCAAACGGTCGAAGCAGCTTGGTGAACCGCCACGCTGTATATGGCCTAAAATACAAACCCTTACTTCCAGCAGTGGTAAACGGCTTTTGATGACCCTGGCAACTTCATTACCACCACCAAATTCATCACCTTCTGCTACCACAATTAAATTAACCAGTTTATGTCTCCGTTCTTTTTCTGCAAGTTGTGCTATAATGGTTTCTATCTCTGTTTTTCTTTCTGGTATCAGAATATTCTCTGCGCCTGTTGCAATACCGCTGTGCAGGGCAATGTAGCCGGCATCACGGCCCATTACTTCAATGATGAATAAACGGTCGTGTGCTTCTGCAGTGTCACGTATCTTATCAATGGCTTCTACGGCGGTGTTTACGGCCGTATCAAATCCAATGGTAAAATCGGTACCCGCAATATCTTTATCAATAGTACCCGGTAATCCTATGCAGGGTATATCAAATTCATTGCTAAAGATCTGGGCGCCACGGAAACTGCCATCACCACCAATGATTACCAGTCCATCAATACCATGTTTTTTTAAATTATCGTAAGCTTTTTTTCTTCCTTCCACTTCAAAAAATTCTTTGCAGCGTGAGGTTTTTAAAATAGTGCCGCCCCGCTGGATGATGTTTGCAACACTGCGGCTTTCCATAGGGATGATATCATCTTCCACCATTCCGCTGTAACCCCTCATGATGCCGTATACCTCAAGCCCGTGGTAAAGCCCTGTACGTACCACGGCCCGTATGCAGGCATTCATGCCCGGGCTGTCGCCGCCCGAACTAAGTACTCCAATTTTTGTGACCTTCTTTTTCATCTGTTATATTTATTGTTTTTTGCCAGATGGAATTCGCCAGTTAACATTTCACCCAGTTTAATGATTAAGGCTCATTTCATCATTCAAAAATAAGATTTATGAAGCGAAAATAACGAAGTGTAAACTAAACACATTAAAACCTAAAAATTGTAAAGGAAATATTAGGCCTTTAATATTCAGGTCACATCCTTTCAGGAACGGCAATACCTAATAAATTCATGCCAGATTTAAGGATATTTGCCGTTAATAAAGCCATTTTTAAGCGAAGCTGTTTTTTAGATTCTGTTTCTGCATTGGCAACAGACAATTCAGCATAAAAAGAGTTGAATGTTTTAGCCAGGTTGAAAACATAATTGGCGATTACAGAGGGATTATGTTCTGCTGCTGCCTGCTCTATTATTGAAGGGTATAGTTCAGCAGCAACAATAACTTCTTTTTCGGGTTTCAGTAAACTGTTATCCGTTAATTGTGAATTGTCCGAAGCGGCTTGTGGAGCCTCTTGTACATTTTCAGACTGTTTTCTCAAGATGCTTTTTATCCTTGCATAAGTATATTGCACAAATGGCCCGGTAAAGCCATGAAAGTCTATACTCTCGGCAGGATTGAATACCATCGTCTTTTTAGGATCAACCCTTAATAAATAAAACTTCATGGCCCCAAGCCCAATGGTATTGTATAATGTTTTCAATTCTTCTGCTGTAAAATCTTTTACCTTACCCAGTTCTTCGGTATGTTGCTGTGATGTGCTGATCATTTCTTCAACAATATCATCTGCATCTACAACCGTTCCTTCCCGGCTTTTCATTTTTCCACTGGTCAGTTCCACCATACCATAGCTCAGGTGGTAAATATTATCCGCATTGGGCATGCCCAGTTTTTGGCAGATAAGCTGTAGCACTTTCATGTGGTAGTTCTGCTCGTTGCCGATCACGTAAATGCTCTGGTCAATTTTGTACTGCTCGTATTTCTGCAGGGCAAGGCCAATATCCTGTGTTATATAAACCGAAGTACCATCACTTCTTTGAACGATCTTTTCATCAAGGCCTTGGGCCGTAAGGTCTATCCAGATGCTGTTATCAGGTTTCTGGTAAAAAATTTTTTTATTCATGCCCTGCTGCACAATATCTTTTCCCAGCAGGTAAGTATTGCTTTCATAATAGGTCTTGTCAAAGTCAGCGCCGATATTTTTATAGGTAACATCAAATCCGGCATATACCCAGCTGTTCATCATTTTCCAGAGGGCCATCACTTCGGGTTTTCCATCTTCCCAGTCCAGCAACATCTGCTGAGTGGCTTTCATAATGGGTGCTTCTTTTTCAGCTTCATCCTTTGTTTTGCCTGCAGAAATCAGTTCAGCAACCTGCTCTTTATACACATCATTGAACTTCACATAATATTCTCCCACAAAATGATCTCCCTTTGTGCCGCTACTTTCCGGTGTTGCGCCATTTGCAAATTTCTGCCAGGCGATCATACTTTTACAGATATGAATGCCACGGTCGTTAACGATGCAGCCCTTTATCACTTCGTATCCATTGGCCTTTAATATCTCCGCCACACTCCATCCTAAAAATATATTTCTTAAATGGCCAAGGTGCAATGGTTTGTTGGTGTTTGGCGATGCATATTCAACCATCACTTTTTTACCATTCATTTCCTTTTTGCCGTAGCAGATGTCATTGTAATTTTTATTGAGCAGTTCCTGCCAGTATGCATCAGCAACCGTAAGGTTTAAAAATCCTTTGATGATATTGTATGATGTAAAATATAGGGGATAGTTTTTTACAAGATGATCACCAAGGCTGTTGCCAATAGCATCGGGTGAAAGCTTCAGCGATTTCACCAGCGAGAACATCACCACGGTATAATCTCCCTCAAATTCTGGTTTGGTCTGGTTGATCTGGAAATCCTTACCTGTAAAAGATTGGTTATATAAAGCCGATAAACTTTCAATGGTACTTTTCTGTAAACTGTTAACTATTGACATGCGGCAAAGATAATTAACTGTTTATAGTTTGAGGTTTGTTGTTTGTGGTTAAAACACCCCGGGGGATGAAGCCTCCAAACCACAAACAACAAACCACAAACAAAAAACCCTCCAATCCCTTATCTTTGCGCTCTTTTTTACAATTATGATAAGTGCAAATAATATAACGCTGGCTTACGGCAAACGGGTTTTGTTTGATGAAGTGAATATCAGCTTTACAAAAGGAAACTGTTATGGTATAATTGGGGCCAATGGTGCCGGTAAATCTACCTTCTTAAAGATCATCAGCGGCGAAATAGAACCCAATAAAGGAACCATTGACATTACACCGGGTGAAAGGATGGCGGTTTTAAGTCAGAACCAGTTTGGATTTGATGAGACCACAGTTTTGAATACCGTACTGATGGGCCACAAAAAAATGTGGAAAGTGATGCATGAAAAAGATGCATTGTATGCCAAAGAAGATTTCACAGAAGCTGATGGTATAAAGGCCGGTGACCTGGAGCATGAATTTGGTGAAATGGGCGGCTATACTGCAGAAAGTGATGCAGCTACTTTATTAAGCGACCTGGGTGTAAAAGATGAACTGCACCAGCAGCTGATGAAGGATATTGCTGCTAACATTAAAGTAAGGGTATTGCTGGCACAGGCCATTTTTGGTAATCCCGATATCTTATTGCTGGATGAACCTACCAATAACCTGGATGTGGAAACCATAAGTTGGCTGGAGAACTTTTTAGCCGATTACGAAAATATTGTGTTGGTAGTAAGTCACGACCGTCACTTTTTAGATTCAGTTTGTACACATGTGGCCGATGTGGACAGAAGCAAGATAAAAGTATATACCGGTAACTATTCGTTCTGGTATGAAAGTAGCCAGTTAGCAGCTAGGCAATTGGGCGACAAGAACAAGAAGATGGAAGACAAACGTAAGGACCTGTTGGAGTTCATTGCACGTTTCAGTGCCAATGCATCAAAAAGTAAACAGGCTACCTCCCGTAAAAAAGCATTGGAAAAACTGGTTATTGAAGATATTGAACCAAGTAACAGGAAATACCCCGGTATCATTTTCAAGCAGGATAGGGAAGTAGGTAACGAGATATTGAAAGTGGATAATCTTTCTAAATCGATCGATGGCAAAACCATTTTCAACAGGATCAAGTTTGATGTTCAGAAGGGAGACAAGATTGCATTCATCAGTCGTGACCCCATGGCCATGACCAATTTTTTTGAGATAATAAGCGGGAACATGAAGGCCGACAGCGGCTCTTACGAATGGGGGACAACAGTTACCACTGCTTATTTACCCAACGATAATAGTGAATATTTTGAAGGCAGTAAATACAACCTGATGGACTGGCTTCGCCAATACGTTCCGCCAACAACCAAGGATGTTGATGAGGATTTCCTGCGTGGATTCTTAGGTAAGATGCTGTTCAGTGGTGATGAGATACTTAAGAAAACAAATGTATTGAGTGGGGGCGAAAAAGTGCGTTGCATGGTGAGTAAGATGATGCTGCAGAACCCCAACGTATTAATATTGGATGAGCCTACCAACCACCTTGACCTGGAGAGCATTATTTCTTTCAACGATAATATGGTGGCTTACAATAGTGTGATCCTGTTCACCACGCATGATCACCAGTTTATGCAAACAGTTGCCAACCGCATTATTGAGCTTACACCAAAAGGAATGATAGATAAGCTGATGACCTATGATGAGTATTTGGTTGATGAAAGGGTTAAGGCGATGAGGGAAGAACTTTATAATTAATTCAAAAGTCAAAAGTCAAAATTCAAAAAATTAAGCATGCTGGATGCACATCGACCCATGGTTCTCTATTTTTTACTTTTGACTTTTTAATTTTTACTTTTATTGCCTAAAGCCAAGATCATAGCCTTCATCGATTTTTTTTATCCGCCCTTCCGTAAGCTTATGCCGGAACAAACCTTCCGTTATGCGGTTTGTGGCGGTGCCAATACAGTGCTGGGGCTCTTTATTTATTTTATCTTTTACCAATACGTTTT
>JBBSJI010000081.1:0-12017 GCA_038257425.1 Chitinophagales bacterium | reverse complement strand
ATTGATATTGCACATCCGGATGACAGAGAGATGCTGGAGAAGTATTGTTTTGAAAGGTTTAAAATTTTCTATTAAATGAAGAATTAAGAATGAAGAATTAAGAATTGGAGCGTGGTTGGTTTTGGGAGGTTTTTAGGATGGAAGCAAGGATCTTCTTTAGTTCTTCAATATCTTTTAAAAATGATTCGGACAATTTAGTTTCAAGTAGCTTGGCATGAGTAAGTAATCTTAACCAATAAGATGTTTCCCTGGCTTCTTTATAAGATATGCTGACCTTATGGATGAAGTCGCTTTTTGATTGTGCGCCTTCCGCTTCCTCTATATTAGCTCCGATTGAAGTTCCAGATCTCAGCCGTTGCAGCAATAATTCCCTTTCAATTTTCTTTTTCCTGAGGTGTATGTAAAGTTTTACAATCCTTAATCCAAAAGTATAAGACTTCTCTAATATTATGTTCTGCTCTTTCATGAAGGCATTTTTAATTCTTCATTCTTAATTTTTAATTATCTAAACTCCCCATCAATCATCACCTTATCAATACAATTCTCTCCAAAAGAATAAGGAATGTAAGCAATGGAAGGAATAGGTTTTGTGAAAATAAGATTGGCTTTTTTGCCGATGGTTATGGAGCCAAGCTGATTCTGTACTTCCATGGCATAAGCTGCATTTATCGTTGCCGCATTTATCGCTTCTTCGGGCAGCATTTTCATTTGTATGCAGCTGAGTGCAATTACAAAATTCATATTGCCGCTGGGCGAAGAGCCGGGGTTGTAATCGCTGGCAAGGGCGATGGCACAACCTGCATCAATGAGTTGACGGGCAGGTTGAAATGGCATTCTTAAGAAGAAAGCAGCGGTTGGTAACAGTGTGCCAATAGTATTATTTGAACTGCTTAACAATTTAACATCAGCCTCTGTCATAGTTTCCAGATGATCAACAGATAAGGCATTTAACTTTATGGCCGATTTGATACCACCGATGCTGTTTAACTGGTTAATATGTAGTTTGGGTTTAAGGCCAAAGCCGATGCCGACATTTACGATCATTTCCATTTCCTGGGCAGAGAAAAAACCGGTTTCGCAGAAGCAATCAATATAATCTGCCAGTTTTTCGTTGGCGATAACGGGCAGCATTTCGTGGATGATGCTGTCAATATAACCGGGGTGATTTTCTTTAAAAGCCAAAGGATAAGTATGAGCGCCAAGGAAAGTTGCTTTAATAGGAATGCTGCATTTTTCTTTAAGTCTTTTTATCACCCGCAGCATTTTTAACTCCCCTTCTACTGTTAAGCCATAGCCGCTTTTTATTTCGATGGCACCGGTGCCAAGTTTGGTAACTTCCTGTATTCTTTTATAAGCGCTGTTAAAGAGTTCGTCCTCGGTTGCCGCATTTAATTTATTGGCTGAGTTCAAAATGCCGCCGCCTTTAGCTGCTATCTCTGCATAGCTCATACCTTTTATCTTATCAATAAATTCTTCTTCTCTTGTCTTTGCAAAAACTATATGGGTGTGACTGTCGCACCAGGTTGGTAAAACAAATTGTTCATGAGCATCAATAATATCATTGGGGAGATGCGGAACTTTTAATTCCAGTTCGTACATAGCGCCGTAGTCCTCAATGATGCCATCCTCGATCAATAAAAAAGCATCTTCAATAACGGGCAGTTGTGCAAGATTCGCACCACGGAGAAGCATGCTATGCTCCCGGGTATTTACTAACAGCCGTATATTGATTATTAAAGTTGCCATGGAGGAATTTCACGCAAAGATGCAAAGTTGATGGCAAAGGCGCAATTTTTTTAAACCACGAAGACACAAAGGCGCAAAGACACACGAAGAATTTCTTTGTGCTACTTAGTGGCTTAGTGCCTTTGTGGTTCAATTGTTAAACCTATTTCCTTGTAAAAATAGACCTGTTGCGGATAAAGAAGAATTCATTTTCCATGAACCGCACTTCTTTAGTAATCTTTAAATTGTTGGGACCAAATAGAATGGTCTGCCGCAGGTCGGCAACCCGCTTATCATCAAAACCCTGCTTTTCGCCCACAACCTGTGCTGTAGGACCCTTGCGTATGGTTGATACCAGATCATACAGCTCTCCATCTATCTTTAATTTATCTTCTGCATCATATATGCAGAGGCTGCAGGTATCCGATACATCATTCCCATCTGAATTGGTATAAAAGAATATAACAGAAAGGGAATCAATTTTATCAGTGATGACCAACTTCGTAGGAAGTGTGAACTGCTGGTTATTCTTTTTGGGATCGGTATACACCATATTGCCTGTCCAGGTACCTATAAGCATCTTCAGATCCTTGTTATAGATGAGCCCCCTGTTGTTGCTGTTGTTTTGTGAATACAGGGCCATGCTAAGGCAAATGAACAATATACTGAGTAAGGACTTCATCTTATTAAAGTTTAAGATCATTTTTCATTCACCGAAAAAGAATACGGAACATCAGCTGCTGAAGTTCCCCATTGTGCCGGCGTGGCCGCTAAATTAATCTTTAACTTCCCACCTTTTAAGATCTCGAAATGATTTAACCAATTTTTAGTGTAAGCCAGCCCATTGTTGTCTACAGATTGTATGTGCCTGTTTTGATCACTGCTTTGAGGTGCTTCGATGATATATTTATTACCATTCTCCAAATTCAGTGTCATTGTTTTAAACAGCGGGGCTCCCATTACATACTGGTCGCTTGCCGGGCATACCGGGTAAAAGCCCAGGGCCGAGAACACATACCAGGCACTGGTTTGGCCATTGTCCTCATCACCGCAATAACCATCAGGTGTGGGCTTATACATACGGTTCATCACTTCCCGGCTCCAGTATTGTGTTTTCCAGGGCTGGCCGGCATAATTGTATAAATAGATCATGTGCTGTATGGGCTGGTTGCCATGGGCATATTGGCCCATTCCGGCGATCTGCATTTCTCTTATTTCGTGGATGGTGCCGCCGTAATAGGTATCATCAAAAGTGGGCGCCATGGAAAAAACAGAGTCGATCATTTTTACAAACATTTCCTTCCCACCCATAAGGTCTATCAATCCCTGCACGTCATGAAAAACACTCCAGCTGTAATGCCAGCTATTTCCCTCGGTGAATGCATCGCCCCATTTAACGGGGTTAAAGGGAGATTGAAATTTACCATCTTCATTTTTGCCCCTCATCAGTTTTGTTTCGGGGTCGAATAAATTACGGTAATTCAAACAGCGTTTTGCATAGAGCTCAATTTCTGCTTTAGGTTTGTTCAATGCCTTTGCTAATTTGTAAATGGCAAAATCGTCGTAAGCATATTCTAATGTACGTGCGGCATTCTCGTTGATCTTTACATCATAGGGAACATAGCCAAGCCTGTTATAATACTCCACACCTTTGCGGCCTACGGCAGTCATCGGGCCTTCGTTGTTTGCACCATGTAATAAAGCCTGGTACAGTGTTTCAATATCATAGCCACGTAAACCTTTTATGTATGCTTCGCTCACCACAGATGCAGAGTTGTTGCCAATCATGATATCAGCATAACCGGGACTGCTCCATTCGGGCAGCCAGCCGCCTTCTTTATAATCGTTAATAAGGCCCTCCTGCATTTCTTTATTGATAGAAGGATATAATAAGTTTAACAGAGGGTACAAAGCACGGAAGGTATCCCAGAAACCGGTGCCACCATACATATAGCCGGGCAGTATCTGGCCGTTGTAGGGACTATAGTGAATTATCTTTTTGTTGGCATCTATCTCGTACAATTTATTGGGGAACATTACCGTGCGGTACAGGCAGGAATAAAATGTTCTTGTTTGTTCTTCTGTGCCGCCTTCTACCTGCACGGCGTTCAATACTTTTTCCCATTTGGTCTTTACATAGTTTTTTATCCTTTCATAAGATGTGTTATTATTTCCCAGTTCTTTTAAATTTTGCTCGGCCTGTTCAAAACTGATGAATGAAGATGCTACTCTTGCTTTTACCACTTCACCTTTTCTAGTTTTAAAACCAACCACGGCTAATGCATGGCTGTTGTTTATTTCCAATGAATCGATCAATGAAGAATTTTCGCTGATGGTTTTTTTATAATCGAATGCCTTATCAAAATAAATAACGAAATAGTTCTTGAAGTTGATGAGCTTGCCACGCCTGTAGCGGGTGCTGTAGCCGATGATCTTATTCTGTTCAGGAATAATTTTTATATACGAACCTTTATCAAATGCATCTATCACAAATGCCGAGCTATCGGACTTTGGAAAGGTGAATTGAAAATAAGCCGCACGTTCGGTAGCTGTAAATTCTGTAGTAACATCAGCATCGGCTAAATAAACTTTGTAACCATAAGGTCTTGCCTCTTCGGTCTTGTGTGAGAACCAGCTGGCCCTGTCTGCTTCCTTCCATTTCATACCGCCGGTGGTGGGCATGATAGAGAATTGCCCATAATCATTCATCCAGGGAGATGGCTGGTGAGTTTGTTTAAAGGCGATTATTTTTTCTGCTCCATAAGTATATTGCCAGCCATCACCGTTCTTGCCAGTCTGCGGCGTCCAGTAATTCATACCCCAGGGTGTACCTATTGCTGGGTATGTATTTCCATTGGAAAGTGATGGTTTTGAATCTGTGCCCATCAATGTATTTACCAGGTCAACCTTTGGTGTTTGCGCCTGCAACAGGATAAGAGCAAAACTAAAAAACAGTAGTAAAGAGGTTCTTTTTTGCATACAGCATTCTTAATTATAGGTTTTCAAAAACAGACCTGGAAAAAAATTCCAAGGATGGGTCTCTTGCTCCCATTAAAAGTAATACAGAATTTCCGGAAAGATGCGGCTTTACTGTATTAACAAAGTCGTTCCGGTCTTCTATAAAAAAAGCATTTTTCCCCAGCGCTTTAATATCATTGATAAGGTCATTGGCACTGATATCTTTAACTGCGGTACCGCCAGCATAAAAAATCTCACTCATCCAGATCTCGTCCTGCGGCCTTAAAGCAGCAGCGATCTCTTTTACAAAATCGGCCCTTAAAAAACGGGTGGGGCCATAGCCATGCGGCTGAAACCAGGCTACAACTTTATCGGCCACCGGCTGACAGGCCCTGATAGCCGAAGCACATTTCACAGGATTATGTGCATAGTCATCAATTACCCATACACCGTTCTTATTGCCCAGCACCTGGTTGCGGCGGTAAATGCCTTCGTAATTTTTTAAGGAAGCGGCGCAGGTTTCCAGGTCAACCCCAATTTGGTTTGCAACGGCAACTGCTGCCAAAGCATTTTCCATATTGTGCTGGCCAATGCTGTTAATTTTGAATTTTGAATTTTGAATTTTGAATTCAATACTAAATCCCTCCTGCTTAAAATCCTTTGCAATGTAGCCGGCCTGTGAATTTTCATCGGTTGCAAAATCATTTTCTATATTTTGCGAAAGCTGTTTTGCTAATGTATTGGATTGGTTAACGATGAATTTATTGCTGTTGTTCTTGAAGATGCCGAAGATGCTCATCAGCTCATCAATTTCCTGGTGGTCTTTATCTACGTTTAGTAACAAACCAATTTCAGGATGGTAATGAACAATGCTGCCGTCGCTTTCATCGGCTTCTATCACCAGCCATTCTCCTGCTCCAACTTTGGCATTGCCGATCTTTCCTCGCTTGATAATGCTTACTAAACCTGCACCGCTGATGATGCTGGGCTCCATGCCTGCTTTATCCAGTATATCAAATAACATGGCGCTGGTAGTGCTTTTACCGGATGTGCCTCCAACAGCAATGGTTCTTTTGCTTTTCGCAATGAGTGCAAGCAGTTCCGATCTTTTAATGATGGGAATATTTAGCTGCTTTGCTTTTTGCACTTCAACAACTGTATCTTCTATGGCTGTTGAAACAACAACAAGATCCGTTTCATTGGTAATGCCTTCACCATCCTGTAAAAAACATGTTATGCCTTCAGCTTCCAGCTTTTCTTTTGTTTCATTGAATTCGCCTTCCTTAAAATACCTATCACTACCACTCACTTTTTTATCAATGCCTGCCAGGTATTGTGCAATAGCACTCATGCCCACACCGGCCACACCAATAAAAAAAACGTTCTTAAAATCATGTATCCCGTTGATCATATTACGCTGTGCTTTTGTTTGGGTGTAAAGTTCTGTATGCAATTACTGCACTGATGGCCATTAGTATTGCAGCCAGTAAGAACGGAGCTCCCGGTAAATGAAAAGGTGCTTCGCTATGTGTAAAATAAAAGAATAAATTGTTCATCAGCAAGGGGCCGATGATGGCTGCGAGGCTCATCAGGCTGGTAACAGTACCCTGCAGTTCGCCCTGCACATTGGCCGGCACATGGCCTGCCATTACAGATTGTATGGCCGGCATGGCAATACCGCCCAGGCAATAAGGTATCAAGAATGCAAACATCATCCAGCCTTGGTTTGCCAGGCCAAAAAATAACATACCCACTGCATAAAGGGTTAAACCGGTATACACACTTTTTTCATTGCCCAGTTTTGGAGTGATCACTCTTATCAATCCTCCCTGCACGGTGGCCACCAATACACCAACAACTGCCAGCGATATGCCTACCATTCGTTCATCCCAATTAAAACGGTACATGGTAAAATAACTCCAGTTGCTCATGATGGCATGTGCAGCTATATAAATAAGTAAAATAGCAAATGCAAGTCCGCCAATGGCAGGATATTTTTTTAAATGCATCAGTGCACCTATTGGATTGGCTCTTTTCCAGTCAAAGGGCCGGCGGTTCTCTTTGCTTAAAGATTCAGGCAACACGAAATAACCATATACCCAGTTCAACAAAGCCAATATTGCTGCTGCATAAAAAGGGATCCTTGCTCCCATCCCTCCAAGTAATCCTCCTATCGCCGGACCAATGATGAACCCAAGTCCAAATGCTGCGCCTATCATTCCAAAGTTTTTTGCCCGGTTCTCTGCAGTACTCACATCGGCAATATATGCCGAAGCAGTGGTCATACTTGCCCCGGTAATACCTGCTATGATCCTTCCCACGAAAAGCCATCCATAGGTTGGGGCAAGCGCCAGGAATAAATAATCTATGCCGAAGCCAAACAAGGAGAATAAGAGAACCGGCCTGCGGCCATATTGATCGCTGAGGTTTCCTAAAATGGGTGCAAAGAAAAATTGAACTATAGCATAGGCAAACATAAGCATGCTGCCATACTTGGATGCAGTACTGATATCCACTCCTTTCAATTCGGAGATCAATGTTGGCATTACCGGGATGATGATCCCGAAACCAATTACATCAATTAAAAGGGTGATGAAAATAAAGCCAACTGCAGCGTTGCGATTTGAAGCCATGTATCTGGTATTCTTTAAACATTGCAAATGTATAATTTCTTACTGCTTATAAATTATTTTAAATACATGACATAAAAAAAGAGCTCATTGCTGAGCTCTGTATAGAAAATTAGTTAATTAAAAATTACCATCTTCCACCACCACCGCCATTGCGGTTGTTAGAGTAACCACCACGACTTCCGCCGCCGTTGCTACTTCTTTCTTCTCTTTCTTTAGCAACAGAAACAGACATTGCACGTCCTTCTACTTCTTTGTTGTTAAGACCTAACATAGCGTCTTTTCCTTCATCTTCAGAAGGCATTTCAACAAAACCAAATCCACGTGATCTTCCGGTTTCTCTGTCAGTAATAACTTTAGCAGAAGAAACTTCGCCAAAAGCTGAGAATAATTCGCTTAACTCAGCATCGCTGGTGTTAAAGCTCAAATTTGAAACATAAATGTTCATAAAACTTAATAATTAAAATAAAATAAATAAAATACCTGTGCAGTAATGTAGAAAGCAGACTTAAAAAGACGAGAAAACTGTTACGGGGAGAAAACTATGTAATAATTGAATCAATCCTATACTGTGTGCTCACAGCGTTAATGTACATGGCAAAGCTATACTAATATAATAAGAGTAACTAATTAATTTTTAATTGGATTGTTAAAGCGGGAATAAAACTTCATCACAGGATATCCTGTTTTACACGATATACGCCACCTGTGATGAAGTTTACATTATGATCAGGGGTTCTTGTTTCCCATGCCCATTACCATGCCTATGATAGCACCTCCGATTGCGGTCATAACTACAAAGCCTCCTACATCAGCTGCCATAGCCATCTTACTTGTTGCGTTAGTGGTGGCATATGTTACACAATTAACCCCCACACCCATTAATAACCCAATAATACCACCAGTTACCAGCCCATTGGCAAGGGTATTTACATTTGCTTTTATAAAAATGTAAGCAAACAAGAATCCCATCGCCAGGTTACCCAGTACCAGATACAAATAATCAGGTTCAGCCCGGCCAATATAACCGGCTGTACCGGGATGGCTGGTCATAAAATCCATTAATAACATCCCGTAAATAAGCCAGCCTAAAAGAAAGAAAGCGACGCCACCGGCGATACCGCCAATGAACAATTTTTTGAAGTTCATAAGTTTTAGTTTTGGTGAAATAGATAGAACACGAAACCAAATTAATACTTAGTTAACCAATTTGCAAGGGGTAAATAGTTAATCCACAGTTTTCCTTACCAAATGTTAGTAAGTGTGATAGGATTATTGTTTTTTGGAGAAAGATTTGTCTATCTGCTGACCAAAATAATAACCCAGTATTGAACCAACAACTGCGCCTGCTGTTAACCATAATAGCCACAAGGAGCTGTTGCCTGCCGCAAACCAGGCAATGCCAATACCGCTTAAGGCAAAGAAAACTACACTTGCAGAAACTGCACTCCTGTTCTTCTTTGATTTTACAGCATTGGAAGGCGGCCTGTAATCGTGGTGATTTTTTCTTGTTTTAGATCTGGGCATAATTTTTATTTTGAATTTACTATAATTCCCGCAGAAAGTGAAAGGCTATTTTTTAGTTTATTAATTTTAATACAACGATTCAAGTTCCTTCACATATTCATACTGCAGATCTTCATGCATGGTTGTAACAGCTTTGGCTATTTTCTTTAACTGATTCTGATAAATATTTTTAATGACTGTGTTTTTCTCAATGGGGATCCCTGAGTTTTTAAGTGTATTGCAGAAAAACATTAACAGTTTTACTTCTGTTTCTGCAGATGCAGTGTAGCGGATATATTTATTGAGCAAGCGAAGTATCTTTCTTAAACTTTTCTTTACAAAATAAAGGCTGGAGTGGTTGATATCTTCAAACTGCTGCAACATGTCGGTCTTGATATTTTCTATGTATGCCTGCTCATCAAAAGCTTCAAACAGAAGGTATGTCAGCAGTTCTTTATTCTCTTTTTTAAATTTAGCCAGCCGCACACATAATTCAACCAGCGCTGCTGGGGGTATATTATTCAGTTCCGTTTTTAATTCATGTACAGTTGCTGCTTTCATGCAGCTAAATTAGGCAGATTTTGAACTAGCTGAAGTATAAATGGCATATAACTAAAAAAACCTTCCATGGGGAAGGTCTTTCATAGTTTTTATCATGCCTGAACATGCGGCTTCTTCATAGGGATTAAAATATTTTCACAAGAGTATGGATCGGTAACCCTGCAAAGATGAATTTTCTATTGACCACCGATTGTAGCAGTACTATATTTTTTTAGTAGAATTTTTTCGAAAGCAGATCAGCGGTAGATAAGTAACGGAATTTAACATCTATGATAAGGTTTTAACCATCCTGCCTATAAGCTGGCCATTATGGTAAACCTCCATGGTATAATTGCCTTTTGCCAGGCTGCCCCCCTTTAAAGAAAAAAGCAGTCGTTTAGCTTCGCCCAGGTTATAATTAAAATTAAATTTATAAGAGTATATCTTCTTTCCATCAACTGTATTAAAAGTGCCCGAGTCCCAGGCAGAGTTTTTTAATACCCTTCCATCAGGCTTAAGCACCACTACCATCATTTCGGCATTACTAAGCTGGCTGTTAAAATTAACTACCGTAAATGAGCCATTCAGCTTTTCAGTTTTTTCGGCAAGGGTGGTTTCTGTTTCATTTTCGGCTGCATTCATAACTGCAGCCAGCCTCAGATCAGAAGCAGTGAATGGCTGGTAAACAGTATTATTTTTTTCGGAACTAACTGGTTTTACAATAGGAGTTGTTTTTGGATTTTTATCGGGGTTGGTTTCATGAGTTTTTATCTGGCTTATTACAGCGTTCAATCCGGGATAAAGTTTCCCCAAAAGCCATTTTTATATTTTAAAAAAATATTTGACCAGTATTTGCATTTTTTATCTTTTTTTTTAATTTTGTACAAGGATTTACTACAGACTCTGATCAAACCTATCACCAGCGTTTTTAATTTACGTACCCCCGAAGACATCGAATAGGAAACTTATTTTATAAACTTAAAAATTACAGTGTATGAAAAAGTTTTATTCTCCCGCAATTAAAGATGTTTTTACTGCAGTTGGTATTATTGCAGGCTACTTTGCGCTGATGGCATTGATAGTAGTTGTAGCCTGGTAAGATTTTTAAAATAATGAAGCCTTTTAATACAGCCATTGGTTGTATTAAAAGGCTTTTTCGCTTTATTAAGAAGACTATTAATCAGTATTGATCTCCACTTTTTCCATAATGTCCCCTCCCCTGATATCATCTACCAAATCCAGTCCCTCGATCACTTTTCCAAAACAGGTATGCACGCCATCCAGGTGTTTTGTATTGTTACGGCTATGGCAAATAAAGAACTGTGAGCCTCCTGTATTTAAACCCCGGTGAGCCATGGACATCACTCCCCTGTCGTGGTATTGTTTGGTACCCTTTAATTCACAGTTAATGGTATAGCCGGGGCCGCCTGCGCCAGTACCATTGGGGCATCCACCCTGTATCATAAAATCGGGTATTACCCGGTGAAATGAAAGACCATTGTAAAATCCTTCCGCAACCAGTTTTTTAAAGTTGGCTACCGCAATTGGCGCATCATCATCATATAATTCAAATTTCATTACGCCTTTATTGGTATGTATCTCTCCCTGTGTTAATTTAACCTCGTTCATGTTATTTCTTTTTAGTTATTATTTTTTGCGAAAATAGCATTTACCTTTCATTTATGAATAATAGGGTCTAAATTCATAATTCTAATGATCACTTGGTAGCTTATGGAGAAAATAAATTCAAAGATATTAGCAGTTATAGTTATCGCCCAGTTCTTTTGTACGTCTTTGTGGTTTGCAGGCAACGTGGTGTTGCCCGACCTTGCTTCTATCTTTAATATTTCGACAAATACAGCGGGGCATATCCTGTCTGCAGTTCAATTAGGCTTTATTACCGGCACACTTGTGTATTCGGTCTTTTTAATAGCTGATCGTTTTAAACCTTCGGTTGTTTTTTTCTATAGTGCTGTATTAGCCGCATTGGCAAATCTATCCATGGTATTCTTTGAATCAGACTTAACAGTTCTGTTGATCCTGCGATTTTTAACCGGATTTTTCCTGGCAGGTATCTATCCGGTGGGAATGAAAATTGCAGCTGATCATTTTAAAAGCAGCCTGGGCAAGGCACTGGGATTTTTGGTGGGAGCATTGGTTATTGGTACTGCCCTGCCCCATCTTTTAAAAAGCTTTACAACACAGCTTCCCTGGAAAACTGTTTTGTACTTAACATCGGCCTTATCCATTACCGGGGGAATTTTGATGTTACTGTTAGTTCCATCCAGGTCTTCAGGAGATACGAAGAGGGCAATGAATTACCCTGCTGTGTTCCGGAATTTTAGCAACAGGCCATTTCTTAAATCTGCAGTTGGTTATTTTGGCCATATGTGGGAGTTGTATGCTTTCTGGGCCTTTGTGCCTTTTATTTTAATGACTTATAACAATTTACAGCCCGGTATCTCCCTTAATATTTCAGCCACTTCATTTTATATTATTGCTGCTGGCGGATTGGCGTGTGTTGCAGGCGGGTATCTATCAAAATTATTTACGGTAAAAAGAACAGCTTTTACTGCACTGTTTTTATCCGGGTTATGCTGCCTGGTATCTCCCTGGGCATTTCAGCTGCCGCTGGTACCTTTCATTTGCTTCCTCGTT
>JBBSJI010000080.1:0-12037 GCA_038257425.1 Chitinophagales bacterium | reverse complement strand
TCTTCCCAGGTGTTTTTAAATATAAGTTTTCCGTTTTTCATGTTTGTCGGTAGATCGGAAGTAAGGGTCATGTAATAATTTCCAACATATTGATTGTTACTGTTAAAAACTAATATTCTTGAAGTTGCACTGTGAGAAAGTCCCCAAAACCATATTGAATTTATTATTTTAAAAGTCTGTCCCTTCTTTGTAGTTACTTGTCCCAAATATTTTAAGTGAGTTTCTATACCGCTTTTTTCTGTCCACTTATCAAAAATAAAAGTACTGTCAACAATAGCTTTTTGTAAAACGGTTTGTCGGATTCTTTGATCATTTACCTGTCCATTTGTACAAGTAAATGTGATAGTGAAAGCCAGGGTTAAAAAAGCAGGGGATAATGCTGTCATAAAATTAGGGTCAGGAGCCTCTTTATTCTGTTTTTGCACCTGCAATTTTCATTGCTACACTATCTGTACCTTTTGGTGCAAAGTATTTTGTTTTAAAATTTGTACTGCTGCCGGGTGCAATGGTCTCGTAAATAACCTCATGATCTTTTTCAAGCAGGGCACCGGTTTGGCTGTAAAAGGAAAGTTCAATATCTACATCTTTATAACTGGCAACAGTCGCTTTATTACTTACAGTTCCTTTTATTACCCGCTGACCTAACAAATTTTTCTTATCATTACCTTCTACACTTAAAAACCGTTTTGGGTTTTTCTTTTCAGTTTCCTCAAGCGATTCTTTCGTTTGCTCATATTTATCTTTTGCCTTTGTTTCCGCAGACCTGTCATCACTGTTACAAGAAGCAAAAACAACACTCATAACAAATAAACCGGGTATTATCCTTTTCATAACTAACAATTTGAATACAATAAAACTACATTTTTGTGAAACAGTATGTTAAAATAAAATGAAATGCTGGTAATTTTTATTTTAATTTTGTTTGGTTTTGCCACAGAAACACAGATGCACAGAAGCAATCAAAAAAAACTCTAACTAATTATCATGGTTATCAATCTCAGCAATCAACATTCTTTGGTAAGTAATTGGGTAAGTCAATTAAGAGATGCCGAAGTTCAGCAGGACCGTATGCGTTTCAGGCGCAACCTGGAGCGTATTGCAGAAGTTATAGCTTATGAAATAAGCAAACAAATGCCCTGGGAAGAAAAAGAAATTACTACTCCTTTGGGCATCAGCAGCAGTAAGGTTTTAACAGAGCAGCCTGTTCTGGCAACTATTTTAAGAGCCGGCCTTGCGATGCATACCGGGCTACTCAGTTATTTTGATAAAGCTGATAATGCATTTATAAGTGCATACCGTAAACACAATGCTGATGGAAGTTTTGACATTCATATGGAATACATGAGCTGTCCCGAGATTGAGGATCGCATCATCATTATCAGTGATCCTATGATCGCTACAGGTTCTTCGCTGGTAAAGTCAATTGAGTTTTTAAAAGAAGAAGGAAATATTAAAGAGCTGCACATTGTTTGTGCCATTGCCTGTACCGTGGGTATTGAATATGTAATCAGGGCTTTCCCTAAAGCCACTATCTGGTGTGGTGATATTGATGATGAAATTACCGCTAAAGGTTATATCGTGCCGGGACTTGGAGATGCCGGCGACCTTGCTTTTGGAGCCAAAATGCAGGGATAAATCGTAATTAGGAATTGGGAGTTAGCGATTTAAGGTTGGGAGATTTTACATATTTTAAATGCTATCAGTATCCAAAACCTAATTACTAATTACCAATTACTAATCCTTTATTCCAAATCAAAAGATTTACATGCAGCATTTTACTGTAAATCCTTATCTTTAAGGTTCTGAACATTTAATGAAAATGAGAAAATTATTAGTTTGTATTTGTGCCCTGTTTGTAAGCCAGATGGTTAAAGCCCAGGATCCGCATTTTTCACAATTTTTTGCTTCGCCCTTAACACTGAACCCTGCCTTTACCGGTAAATTCAGCGGTACCTGGCGTTTGGCAGCTAATCACCGGGATCAGTGGCCATCAATTCCAAAGGCTTATGTAACCACCAGTGCGTCTCTGGATTTTCCGATCTTAAAAAGCAGGATTCCTGATAAAGATGTTTTTGGTGTAGGAATTTCGGGATTAACGGATGCAAGTGCAAACGGCATTTTAAAATTAAATTATGGTTCGGTATCCATGTCGTACCACAAAGCTTTGGATGAGAATGGATACAGTACTATCGGTGCAGGTTTCCAGGCTACTTACAGCAGCCTTAGCTTGGACAGAGATAAATTGACTTTTTCAGATATGCTTACGCAAAATGGGTTTACGGGCCCAACATCTGAAATAATTTATGGAAACAGTCAAAGTTATTTTGATGTAAATGCCGGACTTTTATATTCAGGATCTACAAACGGCGAAAATAATTTTTACCTGGGCGCATCTATGTATCATATCAACCGCCCTAAAGTTGGTTTCCAGGATAAGAACTGGTACCTGGCCGGGCGCATTTCGGCACATGCTGGAGGTTCTTTTCCACTCTCTGATCTGTTGACTGTTCATACTTCAGTAATTCATCAAATACAAAACAAAGCCAGCGAAACTACTTTAGGTGGGGCTATTGCAGCTAACTTAAGCCAGGATGCAGAAAAACCAAGTGCTATTTATATAGGTAGCTGGATAAGGTTAAATGATGCCATAGTTCCTTATATAGGATTAGAATTTGGCGGATTAAGAATAGGTGCCAGTTATGATTTTAATATTTCAAATTTAAAAGCGGCAACTGCATCCCGTGGTGGATCTGAATTCAGTATTATTTTTATCAAGAGACCAGCTGATTTCCAGGGAATCCCTTGTCCTAAATTTTAAAATAATATTTTAAGAACCCCTTGTTGGGTTCTTCTCTTATAAGATAGGATTGATGAATAAAAGAACGGGTAAAGACAACTAAAAAGTAGTTTTACCCGTTTTCAATTGAACAGCCTTTGGCTAAATACTCTTTTTCGATAATTTTAAATTTCATTATCAACAAAAAACTATGAAAAAATTTTACCAGCTTACATTTTCCATTTTGTTTTTATTATCCCTGGCTTTTTCAACATTTGCGCAAAATTCTTTTTTTTCGCCAATGAATGAAAGCTCAATTTTTTTGGGTAATAACAAAAGAGAAATTATTCCCGCCAAATATCAAACCGTTAAGGCCGATATTTCACAATTAAGATCATTCCTGTGGTCTCTTCCTTCGGAGAAAAATATTACTAACAGAAATGCCACACCAGTGCTGGCAATCCCGATGCCGGATGGTTCCATAGCTACATTCCATGTTTGGGAAAGTAATATAATGGCACCTGAACTAGCTGCTAAGTTTCCGGAAATGAGGCAGTTCCTGGGACAGGGAATTGATGACCCCTATGCAACGATTCGGTTTGATTATAATCCTTATACGGGATTTCATGCCCAGATTTTATCGAGCAAAACAGGCCGTATATATATAGACCCTTATGCAAAAGGAGACCTGAACCATTATATCAGTTACAGTACCAAAGACTACACAAGAGATGTAAAGTTCATTTGTGAGGTGGTTGATAATGAGTTTGCTTCTGGAGGACAACGAGCCGAACTTACTACTGCTGTATGTTTAGGAACCAACCTCAGAACCTATCGTCTTGCGCTTGCCTGCACGGGTGAATACTCTGTTGCCGTTGCAGGACCTACGCCTACTGTGCCCGCAGTTGCAGCAGCCATGCTTACTTCGGTAAACAGGGTTACAGGTGTTTATGAAGTTGAGGTATCGCTGCGTATGGTATTGATCGCTAATAACGATTTACTGATTTACCTGAACGGTGCCACCGACCCTTATACAAATAACAATGGTGGTGCCATGCTTGGAGAGAACCAGGCCAATGTTGATGCGGTAATAGGAAGCGCTAACTACGATATTGGGCATGTTTTCAGTACCGGGGGCGGTGGTGTTGCAAACCTTAACAGTCCCTGCAATGCAGGCTCTAAGGCAAGGGGTGTAACCGGAAGCTCAAATCCTATAGGTGACGGATTTGATATTGACTATGTAGCGCATGAAATGGGCCACCAATGGGGTGGTAATCACTCAATGGCCGGTTGCGGTTCTTCTCCGGCAAGCACCAAATTTGAAGTGGGAAGCGGAACCACCATTCAAGCCTATGCAGGTATTTGTGGTGGCGAGAATATTCAGCCAAACAGTGATCCGTATTTTCATGGAATTAGTTTTGATGAAATCAGCAATTATATAACAACGGGCGGCGGAAATGCCTGTGGAGTTTCAACGGCTACAGGAAATATTTTGCCCGTAATTAATGCTTTACCCAATAATAATTTGAGTATCCCACCAAGCACACCGTTTACATTAACTGCTACAGCAACTGATGCTAACAACGACCCACTTACTTATTGCTGGGAGGGATGGAATACACAAGGTACTCAAACCTGGAATGCAGGTGCAACAGCGGCCGCAGGAAATACTGTGCCTTTGTTTAAATCAAGAGTGCCTAAAACAAATGGTACCAGAACGTTCCCTGATATAGCCGTAATTCTTGCAGGTTATCCTGCAAGTCCACCTTCTGCAATGAATGGATTAAAAGGCGAAACCTTGTCTCCGGTTGCCAGGCCAATGAATTTCAGGCTTACTGTACGTGATAACCGTGCAGGTGGAGGCGGTGTTGTTTCCAGTGGTGGAGCCGGGTGCCAGACATCTACTCCATTTTTGGTGACAGTAGTAGGCACTACGCCTTTCCTTGTTACTGCACCTAATGGCGGTGAAAGTTATGCAGGTGGATCTACACAAACCATTACCTGGAATGTAGCAGGTACTAATAATGCACCTATCAATGTTGCCAATGTAATGATATCATTATCAACAGATGGCGGTTTAACTTATCCAACAGTTATTGCTGCAAGTACCCCAAACGATGGTACAGAAGCACTAACAATTCCAAACATTACAACAACAACGGCAAGAATTAAAGTTGAAGCCCTTGGAAATATTTTCTTCGATATCTCCAATACCAATTTTAATATTACTGCTGCCAACAATCCAACTTTTACATTTGTTACGCCGGCGGCTCCAACAACTGTTGTCTGCGGCTCAGCAACTGCTGCTATTACTTTAGCTACAACCAGTGTAAATGGTTTTGTTACTCCAATTAACCTGGTAGCTACAGGCATGCCTGGTACTACAACAGTTTCCTATTCTGTAAATCCTGTTATACCAGGTAACAGCACCGTTGTTACGCTTAATAATGTTAACACACTTGCACCTGGTACATACCCAATAACTATTACAGGTACTGCCGGGGCCGAAGTTAAATCTGTGGTACTTACTTATATTGTAAGCCCCGGTACAGGGCCGGCTATAACTGCTCAACCGGCATCACAAACAGTATGTGCAGGTACAAATACCAGTTTTAGTATTACATCAGCATCGGCTACTGCTTTTCAATGGCAGTTGAGCACAACGGGTGCTGGCGGCCCATGGAGCAATATTACAAATGGCGGTGTTTACACTGGAGCAACAACTGCTACTTTAAATATAACAGGAGCATTAGCAACCATGGATGGTTATCAATATCGTGCTGTTGCCAGCGTAAACTGCGGTTCCACTAACTCAAATGCAGCTTTATTAACCGTGCAGACAGCACCTGCTATAACAAGCCAACCTGCTGCTTCAACACTTTGTGCCGGAGCTTCAACGAGCTTCAGTGTAACTGCAACTGGTTCAAATCTAAGTTACCAATGGCAGGTAAGTACTACAGGTTGTGCAGGTACATGGGCAAACCTTGCGAATGCAGCACCATATTCGGGTGTTACAACTGCAACACTTACCATTAATCCAACTACAGCGGCTATGAATGGCTATGCATACCGTTGCGTTGTTACAGGAACATGTGCTCCTGCTGCAACATCAAATTGTGCATTATTAACCGTGAACACACCCATCAGTATTTCAGCTAACCCGGCCTCTTCAACAGTTTGTGCCGGTACTACCACCAGCTTTACAGTTGGCGCTTCCGGTACAACACCAACTTACCAATGGCAGGAAAGTATCAATGGTGGAACTTCATGGAATAATATAACAAACGCTGGTGTTTATTCAGGCGCTACAACTTCTGTATTAACATTAACCAATGTAACAGCGGGCATGAACAGTTATCAATACCGTGCAATTGTTTCGGGTGCTGCTCCCTGCAGTGCTGTAACCTCTGCGGCGGCTACACTGACTATAAATACGCCTCCTGTAATAACAACCCAACCTGTTGCCAGTGTAACATTATGTGTTGGTGGTGCTACAAGTTATACAGTTGTTGCAAATGGTTTAGGTATAAATTATCAGTGGCAGGTAAGTACATTAGGTGGTGGAGGTCCCTGGACTGATATTACCAACGGAGGTGTTTATTCCGGAGCCAATACTCCAACCTTAACAATAACAGGGGTTGGTGCAGTTATGAATGCCAATCAATACCGGGTTGTAATTGGTGGCAATTGTTTACCTGCAGTAACAAGTAATGCTGCTGTTTTAATTGTAAACACACCTATCACCATAACAACACAACCGGTTGCAAGTACAAGTATTTGCGAAACATTCAGTGCCAGCTTCACCACCATTGCCACAGGTTCTGCGCCTGTTTATCAATGGCAGGAAAGTACCAATGGCGGAGGTAGCTGGACAAATGTGACCAATGGAGGTGTTTATTCAGGCGCTACTACAGCTACCTTAACATTAACAAATATTCCGGCGGGTATGAATGGTAACAGGTATCGCACTGTTGTAACGGCTGCAGCGCCATGTGGATCGGTAAATTCAAACAGCGCCATATTAAATGTTACGCCTAAGCCAATAATAACTGCAACGCAAACGGGTTTACAGGCGGGGCAAAAAGCTACATTAACAGTTGGCAATGTAACCCCTGCACCAGGTATAACTTTTAATTGGTTCTTAAACGGGGTTTTGGTAGCAGGTGCCAATGGTAATTCGATAATTGTATCTGTTAATGAATTAGGTAGCTATCAGGTAATTATCACAAGCGCTTTTGGCAGTTGCCAGTCCGACACGGTAAAAATTGAAGCAATACCAAGTACCAAACTATTTGTTTTTCCCAACCCTAATGACGGATTATTTAAAGTATCGTATTATACTGATGTTGCTACTATTACTGGCACAACTACACAAAGCATAACTATTTATGATAGTTATGGCAGAAGAGTACATACAAAAGTATATCCTGTAACACAGGCTTACCAGTTACACCAGATAGATATGCGCCGGAATGCTACAGGCGTTTATTTTATTGTATTAAGAGATATAAACGGTAACGAGGTTAAAACAGGAAAGGTTGTAGTAAGATAATTATCAATCTGCTTTTAAAAAACTGGCTCCCGTCTCGCCTTGGGCGAGACGGGAGTTTTTTTACCTGCCTGCTCTACATTCAATTCCATTGTGCAAACAAATCTTTGGATAAATTAATAATAATCGGGATGTTTGTTGCTTCAAATCTTTTGAAAACCCAACTGCTTTATTTACAATAATCCCTGCTTATTATCTTTTACCATTAACAATAATAATTTTAGTCTTTAAATCTTTTTATGAAAAAAATTATCTCCGCTCTTCTGGTTTTATTTATCTATGTAAATTCCTTTGCACAAATTTCCATTTTTGAACTAATGGAAAGAACTGATATTAACCTAAAGGATGCTGAGCAAATTGCCCAGCGCCATTTTGATACTGCCGGTACAGGCCGTGGCAGTGGGCATAAGCAATTTCAGCGCTGGTTATATGAGCGTCGTTTTCACGTAGATGAAAATGGTTTTTTTATTTCGCCAAAAACCGAATGGGCTAATTATCTGAACAGCCCTGCAGTTAGTGGTTCAAATATTATACAGGCAGGCAACTGGACAGAACTTGGCCCATTAACCTGGAACAGGACCAGCAGCTGGAACCCCGGTACGGGAAGAATTGCATCTCTGGCAATACATCCTGCAAATGAATCAATAATTTATGCCGGATCACCAGGAGGCGGGATATGGAAGACGACTAATGGAGGAACTACCTGGCAGCCCCTAACAGATAATAATGCTTTGTGGATGTCTATTTTTGCTCTTGCTATAGACCCCGCCAATCAAAGTATTATATATGCCGGTACCACTGGCTCTAATGGATTATTAAAATCTACCGATGCAGGTGTTACCTGGGCACTTACCGGCAGCGGCCCCACTGGTAACATCAGAAAAATCCTCATTCATCCCAGCACACCAAATATTGTATTTGCATGTGCATCAAACGGAATTTTCAGATCAGTAAATGCTGGCACTAACTGGACCCAGGTTCATACCGGCAGCAAAGAAGATATTGAATTTAAACCCAATGACCTTAACATCATGTATGCAACCGGGAGTGATGTATACCGCTCTATTGATAATGGCGTTACCTGGTTACCTGTTGGAGCAGCACAGGGCATAACCAATACAGGCCGCACTTTGGTAGCCGTATCAGCAGCAAATCCAAATTATGTTTATGTGGTGCAGGCAAGCGGAAACCTTTTTGGCAGAATGTATAAATCTGTTGATGCAGGATTAACATTTGTAACAACAGTTGTAGGCAACCCGGCCAATGGCACCAATTATTTTGGTTACGAAACCAATGGCACAGGAACAAGCGGACAGGCTACTTATGATATGGCACTTGATGTATCGCCAACCAATGCCGCTGAAGTTTATATTGCTGGTATCATATGCTGGAAATCGGTAAATGAAGCAACCAGTTTTACGGCTATTACTGCCTGGTCGCTCCCCAACAGTATTGGTTATAATCACGCAGATGTTCATGGCTTGTTCTGGGTAAATAATACTATTTATTCTATATCAGACGGAGGTGTTTTTAAAAGTCTGGATGCCGGGGATAACTGGATAGATATTTCGGCAGGCATGGGCATCAGGCAATTTTACCGCATAGCCAATTCGCAAACCAATGCCAATGTTATTACCGGTGGCGCACAGGATAATGGTACTGTTGCCCGGCAGGCCTCCGGCATCTGGGTTGATTGGTTAGGTGCCGATGGTATGGAGGGTCTTGTCAGTCCTACAAACCATCTTAACTTATGGGGTACGAGCCAATATGGTAGCCTTTACCGTTCGGTGAACGGAGGCAACAGCTATACAGGCCTTAATGAACCTGGTGCAGGTGATTGGGTAACTCCGCTGGCAATACACCCTACCAACGAAACTATTTTATATGGAGGATGGACAGGAGTCTGGAAATCAGTTACCAGCGGAACATCCTGGACTGATATTTCCAACGGTGCGATCACTACATTGGTAACCGACCTGGCAATAGCCCCTTCGGCACCAACAACTATTTATGCATCTCGTGGTGCTAATTTATATGTTACAACAAACGATGGTGCAAACTGGGTAACAAGGGTTGCACCTGCATCAATCAATGATATAGCTATTGACCCTACCAATCCTTCAAAAATATGGATCGCTTGCAACAGTACATCCAACAGGGTTCTTGTTTCAACAGATGGCGGAGCTACTTTTACAAATATTTCTTCTACCCTGCCAACCATCGTTGCAAGAACTATTGTTGTTGATGATAATACCCCAAGGAACATTTATGTAGGAATGAATATTGGTGTTTTTACACAACAGGAAGGCGCTTCCAGCTGGACAAATTTTTCAGACAATTTACCCTTGGTTGCTATCAATGAACTTGATATTCAAAAAGCATCAGGCAAATTAAGAGTAGCCACTTATGGGCGTGGAGTTTGGGAAAGCCCGGTATCAGTACCATCAGGATTTACATTTAATACGCCTGCACCCGCTACTGCTACCTGCCCTGCCCCTGCTACCATGAATATTACTTTAAGTACAAATGCAATTGGAGGCTTTACTAATCCCATCACCCTTGCTGCTACTGCAGGCGTTCCGGCGGGAACCACTATTAGTTTTGGAACAAATCCTGTAGCACCTGGCAGCAGCAGTGTTGTAAGTTTAAATAATGCAAATACATTGGCAGCAGGTTCTTATGTAGTAACAATTACAGGAACTGCAAGCGCTGCCCCAACGCAAAATGTAAACCTCACTTATACTATCACCGGTGGTGCAGGGCCTGTTATTACAACTCAGCCTGCAAATCAGTCTATATGTGCAGGAACAAATACTTCTTTCTCTGCAACGGCAGCCGGAGCTTCTTATCAATGGCAGGTTAGTGTAGATGGCGGTAATACATTTACCAACATATCCAATACCGGAGTGTACAGTGGTGTAACTACAGGTACATTAACCATAACAGGTGCAACAACAGGTATGAATAACTATCAATACCGCGTTGTAGCCTCAGCTGGTTGTGGAATTACAAATTCCAATGCAGCCATATTAACGGTAGCAACAGGACCTGTTATTACAACACAACCTACAGCTTCAACCATAACCTGTACGGGAAGTAATGTTTCTTATACAGTTGCTGCTAACGGAAGCGGATTAAGTTATCAATGGCAGGTAAGTACAACAGGCAGTGGAGGACCCTGGAATAATATCAGCAATGGTGCTGTTTATTCAGGTGTGACTACTGCAACACTAACCATTACGGGATCTGCTGCAGGCATGAATGGATACATTTACCGTGCTGTGATCTCCGGTACCTGTTCTCCTCCAGCTACCAGTAACAACGCAACATTAACGGTAAGCTCACCTGTAGTGATCAACACACAGCCAACGGCCAAAAGCATTTGTGCAACAGGTACTACAAATTTTACAGTAACAGCCTCAGGCTCTTCACTTACTTACCAATGGCAGGAGAGTACAAATGGAGGTATTGGCTGGAGCAACGTAACAAATAATAGTACTTATAGTGGTGCTACAACAAACACATTAACATTAACAGGCGTTACAACCACTATGACCGGTTACCTTTATAGAGTTGTTGTGGGTGGTAATGCGCCTTGTGGCCCAGTTAATTCCGGTAATGCTGCATTAACCATAACTGCACAACCTACAGTAACATTAACTGCATCGCCTTATACAAAATTATTGCCTGGCAGAACTACAACGCTTACAGCAACTGTAAATCCTCCAACAGGTTTTACAACCGTATGGAGAAAGAATGGAGTTGTAATACCCGTAACTGGTAATTCAACAGTTGTAAGCTTAAATGAATTAGGAACGTATTCGGTTGTGGCAACTATTGGCTCCTGTATTTCAACTGCTGCATCAATAACCATTTCAGATTCTGCCACCAATAAGCTGTTTGTATTCCCAAGCCCTAATGATGGCAGGTTTACAGTTTCGTATTATTCTCCCGGCGCATCGCAAACAAATAAAACAACACAAAACATAACTATTTACGACAGTTATGGACGCAGGGTGCTTAATAAAGAATATCCTGTTACCCAGCCTTATCAATTACACCAGATAGATATGCGCCACAATGCAACCGGCGTTTATTACATTGTATTGAGAGAAGCTAATGGAAATAAAATTAAAACAGGTGAGGTTGTTGTAAGATAAGTTAAGATTTATTATTAATTAAAAAAGCATTCAACTTTTAGTTGAATGCTTTTTTAATTTTACGACAGGCTCAGCCTCAGAGCATTTTATTAAACAGCAGTTAAAATCATTTATTTGGATAACTACTTACATATTTATTTCCTTTCAGGTAAAAACGATAAGGAAACAATGCAGCATCACCGGCACCTTCTACCCCAATACGTTTGCTTATCCCGATTGTATTTTAATTTATTTTAAAACCATCATCAGCTAAATAAATTTCATCGTTCATTAAATTGATGCCAGAATTATTTTTAGATATTCCCAAAGCTTTAGCCGCATTACCAGGGCCCTTGGTCAATGTGTAATCCAGTTTTATTTTACCTGATCTTTTCAGCATAATGTCAATACCGGTCAATGGCTCAACAGCTCTTATCAAAACAGCATCAGGCACTTCTTTCTTATTGGTAACTACATTAAAGAGATGATGCATGCCGTAACAAATATAAACGTAAGAAGAACCGGCAGCAGCATACATATGTTCATTACGTGCTGTACGCCTGCCATTAAAAG
>JBBSJI010000079.1:0-12106 GCA_038257425.1 Chitinophagales bacterium | reverse complement strand
TACTGCGCCATGCAGATCGTAACCACGGCTGCGGTTATCTATCTTATTACCTTCCTGTTCTTGCTGCCCAACAAAATTGGTGGAGTAAACTGCGCCTATCTTACTATCGCCTTTTTTTGTAAGTACTGGTACATTATGTGCAGCAGGGCTATAAATATAGCGGGGAGTATTACAGGATGCAGCAATAACTATTAAGCAAATAAAAATAAAATTTGCTAAAAATATTTTTTTCATGGTTAGTTCATTTTAAAGTAAGCATTACAAAATTACAGATTGTATTTGCTGTAAAGTTGCTGCATATTCTTTATACAAAAAGTTCATTCACCTGCGGGTAAATGAACTTTTTGATAATAGCAATTAATCGCTATAAGGAGCTGGTGTATTTTTATTTAAGTGATCTCATATAATTAACAACAGCCCAAATGTCATCTGCTTCGGGTATTTTCTTTTTGAATGAGGGCATATCCTTTCGCCCTTCAGCTGTTTTGTAAAATAAAGCACCATCAGTTTGTGCCTTAAAAGTAGCTAATGTAAAATCACCCGATTCTGTATCTAACTGAGCAGCTTTTGGCCCATCTCCCTTTCCTTTGGTTCCATGGCAGGATTTACAGTGTGTACTGTACAAAGCTTTACCTGAAGCTATAGATGCAGCATCCGATTTTATAGGATTCACCCTGTTTTTAGCGGAATCGGGTACTGGCCATGGCTTCTGATCTATAGTTTTATTTACAAAAGCAAATAAAGCAATCATAAAAAAACCTGCAATTAACATCATTAGATTCTTTTTCATTTTCGTTGTTTTAAGCTTTTAAAATTGAATATAAAGTTACGTATTAACTTGGTTAACCGGTTGTGAATGAGGTTCCTCTTTCCTTAGCCTGAACAATTCATAAACAATTACAATATAGTGCCCCCACACAATGATCATCAGCACAGCAAAAGTTACCATCATCCAAACCGGAGGATGGGCACTCCACAAACTCCTTGGAGCTTCCTGTAATTTATTAGAAACCGGAATGCCCCATTTTACCGTTGTACTTGCCTCCAGATTTCCATACAATTCACTTTCATCCAGTTTTGCCAAAAGGGTAATCATTCCTTTTGCATCACCGGGAAGGTTGTTGGGAATTTCAACTATTGCTTCACCATTTTCATCTGTTGTTCCTTCCCCAACTTTTAATGGAAGGAAACTGCGTTTTACAAATATTCCAAGAGCAATCTCTTTTACCGGCATTTCATTTCCTGTTCCAACATCTACCAGTTTTACATTTGCGGTTAATAATGAATCTCCTTTTACAGGAGTTATTTCAAGCCGGGCCCTTTTTATAGTTACCTCTGCATCGGCCGGGTCCATGGATTTATTACCGGCGAATACAGCTTTAAAATGCAGTTTTCCTTCTTTATCTGTTGTTACTGAATTGGACTTGTAATTAAAAACTGCTGAACCGATACGATCAGTTATTACAAAGCCAAGTTCCTTTTCAAGGGTATCAGTTATTTGTAAAAATGTAATCTTGAGTAAAGGAAATTTGTAAAATATTCCTTTTACTTTAGCCTTCAGCGCCGCTTTAAGGTCAATACTGTTATCTCCTTTTTGTATACTCACAAATTCTATCGAAGGAGATATTAGTGATGACTCTGTTTCTATCACCGGCTCAGTTTTTTTTGAACTGTCAGTTTGTGCCAACAGATCACCGGAAATCATTAAAGTTATAAGCAGGGCAACTGATGCCAATAGCCGTTGAATATTTTTTTTAAGTGCTATTATTAAACTTTGTTTCATAACCAATTTTTTAAGCAGGTGCTATTTCTGTTTCTTTTAAAGTTTCTCTTATAGGAGCTACTCCTTTTTCTTTATCTCCAAATTCTGATATGGGAATAACCGTTATAAATTTTGACAGCAGCGTAAATAATAAAAAAAATGTGGCAATGCCTGCAAATGTAAGCGCCCATTCAACCCAGGTAGCTGAGTATTTTACATATTCCATTCTGGTATCCTGCACGGGAAGTAAAGGAGACTCAAGAGTAGGAACTATGATGAGGTATCTTTTTACCCAAAGAGCAATTACCATAAAAAAAGAAGCAATGGCAATCAGGTTAGGTGTTCTTGTTTTTGGGATAGCCACAACAAGTATGGGAAGTAAAATTCCGGCAACATTGGCAAACAAAAACCACCATCCGTATTTTGCCGGGTTGAATAATTTTTCAATCACTTCGTTGCTCCATTTCTCCGAACCAAACCAATCGGTAAGATATTCAGAGAAAGTAAAATACCCATACCCTGCGCCCAGTGCCATCATGATGTAACCGAGATAAATAAAATGTTTATCGGTGAGATAACTATTCAGTTTATACATCTTCCTGTAAACCCACATAGCCATGATAAGTACACCGGTACCGGAATAAATTGCAGCCAACACAAAGTATGGACCAAAGATGGTGCTATGCCAGCCGGGACGTAGGGTCATTCCGAAGATCCAGGAAAGTACTGAGTGAACAATAATGGCAAGGGGAACAATCATAATTGCCATTAGGTTGGTAGAAATTTTAATGTGCTTCTTTTGGCTGGGTGTACCCCGGTAACCAATCGCCAAAATTCTATACATTTTTTGTTTCCATTTGGGAATATTCAGTTTGGCATCACGATAAATAGCAAAGTCTTTAATTAAAGCCAGGTAAAGAAAGATTACACTGCCTGTAAAATAAGTACCGATGGCCAATACATCCCAGGTAATGGGCGATTGCAGTCTTGGATAAAGAAAGAGATGATGGAGCCTGTCTAAGCGGCCAATGCATAATAAGATAAATATAGGACCGATGACAGTAGCGATCACCGTGATCATCTCTGCAATTCGAATAATTGGTTTGCGCCATTCAACCTGCAGGATATGAAGTATGCCCGAAATAACAGCACCAGCATAACTTATACCAATGAAGAAAATAAAATTGGCAATATACAATCCCCAAACTACATTATCCCGCATACCTGTAACCTCATGTCCCTTTGCAATTTGTAAATACAGGGCATAGCCACCAACCAAAATCCATAAAAGAAAAAATATGGTCCATCCCCAGGTTTTTTTACCAAAGGTTTCAATAACTGGACGTTGCTTGTCAAAAACTTCCTGCTGATATTTATTGAGTTCCATAATAATAAGTATTCATTGTTAATCCGAAAAAATACTGATCGATATTATTTTTTATTCTCCTTTGCTTTCCATCACATCTTTGAATCTTTCCTTCAGTTTGTCGGGAAGGTCTTCATAACCTCTTTCAACCGGAAACTGCCTGTCTTTTGGTGGCAGATAATATACCCTTGGTTTTGTTCCCAGGTCTTCCATAAACCGGTAAGCAGCACGGTCCTTAATTAACTGGCTGAAGCTTATTGTTTCATCGCCATTGGAGACTGTATCTTCATTTTCATCTCCAAAATAAAATACACCATTAGGACAGGCTTCCACACAAGGCGGAAGTAATCCTTCTCTTGACCGGTCGGGGCAGAAATCACATTTCTCCACCGTACCTACTTTTGCAGGCACGCCGGTTTCAGCATTATATTGTAAGTCTCTTATATCAAAAGGCATGTCAGGTTCATCCCAGTTAAATACACGGGTAGAATAAGGACAGGCAGCCATACAGAATTTGCAGCCGATACACCGTTCATTATCTATTAAAACCAGCCCATCATCTCTTTTAAATGTGGCATCAACCGGGCAAACCTTTACACAGGGAGGGTTATCGCAATGGAAGCACTGTTTAGGAAACCAGTAAGGTGCAGCCTTATCACTATCCTTCATTAATTTAACGGTAAGCCATTCAGTTTCTTCTGGCCGGTAATGGTGTTTTTGGCAGGCAGTTACACATTTACGGGCATTCTTGCAACGGGAAAGATCAACCACCATCACAAATTTCTTTCCGGCCATTCCCACTCTTTGCTCATGTTGAGACAGCACAGCCATGTTTTCATGATGATTGAGATAGGCCGAATCAATTTCGACAATTTCTCCATCAGGTGATAGCAATTTTACTTTATTGCCGGTAACAGCAACTTCTTTTTTGGAAGTGCAGGAGCAGGACAAACTGCCGCAAGCGGCTGTTGCAACTGTTGCTATGGCAACATTTTTTATGAAGCCCCGCCGGCCATTGTCATTTATTACTTCTTGTTCTTTCATTGCGCTGTTATTTTGAAAGGATCAACTATTATTTTCTTTTGAAGGATTTTTCATCCAGTCGTAGATTTCTTTGTTGGAAGATTTTTGTTTTTTAGACGCAGCCTCAAGAACAGCTTTATCTACTTCAACCAGTTTACCATCAGCAGTAAGCATTTTTACCATTCCCGGATTTGATTCCTTTTTATCTGCACGCAAGAATAATGATAAAAACTTCCGGCGGGAATTATCGCTTGCTTTTTTGTTATCGTCCATACTTCTTATTTTAAAGATTTTTGCCAAATACTGGTCATAGCCTGACACAAGGTATTTATCATACTATTATTAATTTGTGACAATTGTCAAAATACAGACTGACCTTTATCATGTTTTATACCAAATGGATGATTCATGCTGTTTACATGCTTATTGAATAAGGCCCGATATATTCAAATTGTTGTTCAGGTATTTAAGTACTCTTTTCCTGGCTCAGGAAAATATAAGGGCTTTTTAATTTGAGATATTAAAATGTACTTCTGAAACTGTTTGTTACTTTTTAAAGTAAAACCCAAGCATGGTATCAATATTCATCATATCAATAAGCTCGGGTTCTTTCCCGGGGTCAAAAATATAAATACCGTAAATATTTCTTTGCCTGTCCAGATCGATATAGGTTTTCGTATTGCCTGCCTTTATAAACAGAAGGTACCTGGCTTTGGAAGTTTCTACAATATTTATTTGTGGCCAGTATTTTTTTAAAATTATACGGGCATTTCTCATTTGATAAAAATTTTCATGCACCATACTTTCAAATATATTTTTTTCATAAATGATCCTGATTTTTTCAAGCTGAGCAGAGTCGGGAATAAAAAAAACTGCAGACGATGACGTAATTAGTAAAGTATCTGGATAAGAGGAAGGGGGTTTTACCAAAACCGGAGTATCTATATGTATTTCCTGGGGGCCAGTACTGCTTTTTTCAGCGTTGTTTACACAGGAAGAATTTATCAGCAGGGAAAAAAAGATTAAAGCGAAATTTATGACTGATCTATTAAAAAGATTTTTTTTCATTGTTCCTTAGTGATGATTAAGATAATTAAAAATATTCACAGGAAATAATTTGGGATTCGTTCCCTGCTCATCTAAGATAAAGAGCCTTTGATTATTTTATAATCAAAGGCTCTTTTTAATATATTACTATTGATGTATTTCCTGTTTAGTTCAATAGCCTTGTTAATAGTTCCACAATCTGGTAATATTAAAGCCAATCACGAAATTACCTCCCTTTATTTTTTTGTCTTCAAAATCGGTATACCCAAAGGGGTTATTTTTATTATAGAGATTATTTTGTTGTGGATTCAGGTTAAAATAATTGCCAACAAACAATTGAAACGAGTGGCTGCTTGTATTCATTTCAACACCAAACGAAAAATTTGGATTAGGATTATTGGTGGCATGTTTGGTAAGCGGTTGATCATAGTTAACCATTACAGATGTAACCGTGGTTATTTTATACCTGGCAGAAAAAGCTATGGCAAAATGATTAAATTTCATCTCCTGAAATGTTGCCGTACCTGTGCTGTCGTTTTTTATATAATAACCGTTAACAGAATTCTGGTGAGAAATACTTGGTGCCACCTGTACAGAAAACTTTTCAGTAACTTTTCGGGCAATGATCAACTGGTGAAAGAATGACATTCTTTGTGACTGGTATTTGAAAATACTTTTGTCCTTATCCTTCCGGGTATCATAAGCCATATTTGCATAATAGCTCACGCTCACCGGGTATTTATGCGGTGTTTGTGTTATGATAGCATATTTGGCACTGGCATCCCAAAGCATATTTTTTTTAGTTATCCCAATTCCTACATTCAATTTGTTAATGGGGCTATAACTTACGCCCAGCCTGATATTGGATGGTGCAAAAAATCCCCAGAAATCCTCATATCCATTTTGCACTGTTCCAAACCGGTGCATGATATCCATTTCCAGTGTTCCCTTTACAGGTACCATTACGGTTTGGTTGTCAATAATCCAAACGCTCTGAAAAGTGTTTTTTACCGGTTTTACTTTTGCAGAGACTGGTGCTTCAGTAGCAACTGCAATACTATCCTGTGCATAAACTGTTGTCTGAAATAAAACCAGACTACTGAACAGGTAAACAGGTAGTGCAAACAGGAGGGTTGATATTTTTATTTTTAGTTTCATTTTATTGTTTTTTTAAGATCACTTAATTATTCGGAGCTCCATTTCTTATCCAGTCATATACTTTTTGTCTTTCTGAAGCAGAAGGGATATACTCTTTCATGCTCTCGTTAATCTTTTTATAAAGAATACTTTCTTTGGGAACAATAATATTCACAAATCCTCCATTTACAATTTCCTGGTAGGAAGTTGTTGTTGGTAAAAAAGGTTTATGTGCTCCCGAAACATGGCAACCAGACAAAGCACATTTGCTGTTAAATATGGGTGCCAGATCATTTTTAAAACTCACCGCCTGAGGTGGTCCATCGGGGTCAACTGCAACATCAGGCAAGATAACGTCTTTATAACAGCCCGTTAAACTTATCCCCATTGCCATGATTAATATTAGCCCCAGGTATATTGTTAATTGTTTCATTGTAATTTTTTTAAAGATTACTTATTGTTAAAGTTCATGTTACACTCAATATCAATTTTATCTGATATACTGGTGCTGGTCATTCCAAAATCCCTGCAGTTAAACTGAAACTTCAGTTGCAATCCAAAAACATCGTAAGTAGCATTTACATTTGCCTTGGGTATATAAATAAGTTTACCTACAATTGATTTTGTAAGTGGGGCAGCCAATTTTCCCTGCCAGGTAAGGTTAAGCGTTACTATATACGCATTGCTTTGCGGATCAAATTTCACTTCAGTGCTTTGTATTTTGGCAAGATTAGTTACAGTCAGGTTTTGTGTACCAGCTACAATAGGGGTAGTACCCATACCTGAAACATTGCAACCTGCATCACGGCCGGGCTCACCTGTATTAGATGTATTAATTTGAACATACCCATTAAAATAGGTTTTAGCCGGTTCATTTTCATAAAATGCCCAGGAACTATCCTTTAATGGTTGTCCGGTAGTAACATAATTGGTCATTAAAGCCGGTGTTACATTATGTATACCAAACTGGTTAAAACGTCCGGTAAGCAAACCGGCTGCTCCAACATAATTAGTTGACCACAATGTGCTGGAGTGAGTTTTATCCAGTTTCCATTCATTAACATTACCCGTTGTCATATTACCAGGAAGATGAATGTTGGTGCCTCTTGTAATTACTACACTTGTAGAGGCCGGAGGAGGAGGAAATGAATTATCATGAGTACAACTCACTATATATCCAAAGCCACTGATTAATACTACAAGTAATAGCTGTAGTTTATTTTTTAAATGTTTCATAAAAAAGTATTGTTTAGTAAATAATTGAAATCGTGATGTAAAAGTATTTGTGGAAATGTTAAAATTTTCTGACCAATATCAATTCTGCATATGAGTTATATCATTATAAAGGAAATTGTCTTTCAAAAATAATTTTAGGAAGTAATTGATTGGTTAGTAAAGCGAAGTATAGTCTTATTTAGGAATTTCTATTTTTTTAAACCGGATATAAAGAAAAAATACCAATGCGATAAAAATAAATGCTGTCATATTTATAAGAAGGCTGATGGTATAAATTTTCATGTCGTTTTTTACTACACCCTTATCAAAAAATTGAAAAGCATTCTGGAACAAATCTCTTACTAAAAAAAAGAAAAAAACGAGGCTGTGTAATAAACTAAAGACTGGTTTTTTATTAAGTGCCGGTATAAAAAATAATATGGAGAGCAGCCCCCATATTTTTAAGTAAGGCTCCGGATTGGCAGCAGCAATATGCGCCCAGGTATAATCAGGATATAAATTTTTGAGTTGAAGGCCGAGATACAAAATACCCACCAAGGCATAAGCATTGGGTAAAATTGAACTGATATTTATTTGTGACATCTTTTTTATCCGTTCTGTATCTGCCAGTGAGCGAATAATTGAATAGATCAATGTATATCCTGAGAAAAATGCCATTAATTCAAGCCGATCCAGATAAATAAAAAAACTGTCGTCCATAAAATATAATGATTACCAAAGATGTTGAATATTGATGAGACAAATTACATTACTTAAAAAGATTAAATATTGTAAGTTAAAATTACACCGGAAAGAGCGCAAAATAAAAAAGTCAACCTGACATTCAGGGTTGACCTTTTATTATACTCTATATGAAACTAGTTGTATAATATCTTTTTTAAAAAAATATTTTAAAAATTCCATAACCGGGTAATATTAAACCCAATCACATACTGGCTCTTTTTATAATCGTTTTGATTATACATATTGTTGCTCTGCGGTACAATGCCTGCATAATTGCCTGCAAATACCTGGAAGGCATGTGCACTGGTAGTTACTTCCAAACCAAAACTAATATTCGGATGCGGATTATTGGTGCGGTGCTGTGTAAGCGGCTGGTCGTAGTCTGCAATCACTCCCATCTTTTCTGTTAATCTATACCTGCCCTGCACGGATATGGCTAAATGGTAATTATTCATTTTATTTTGAACCTGGCCTTTACTGTCAATATATGCTTCTACATTATTGAACCAGGAAAAACTTGGAGCTACCTGGGCAGAAAATTTTTCGGTTATTTTTCTTGCAATGATCAGCTGGTTAAAGAATGAAAACCTGTCTACACTGTTTATGAAAAAACTTTTATTTCTTGCATCGAGTACCACATTTCCAAAGTACGTAACACTTACCGGCATTTTACCCGGGGTTTGGTACAGTAAACCATATTTGGCATTAAAGTCAACCTGAATATGGTCTTTGGTTACGCCGGCACCTACAAATAAATTTTTTATCGGTGCATAGTTTATCCCAAGCCTGATGTTGGAAGGTGCAAAAAAACCGTACAGGTCTTTAATACCATTATTCACTGTTCCAAACCGATGCTGTATATCAAATTCCAGCGTACCTTTTATGGGAACCATCACGGTTTGGTTATCTATTATCCAAACACTGCCGAAAGTATTTTTAACAGCTTTTACTTTTTTTACAGCTGGAACTTCTGCCGCAGTTGAATCCTGTGCAAGTATATTGCCTGTATTGATGCATAGCAGCAACACAACAGCAAAACAACTGCGTAATATAATATTTACATACTTTTTCATAACGTTTTTTTTAATTGTTTTGGGCGCCTTGTTTTATCCAGGCAAGAATGAGCGCATTATAGTCTTTATTGATACCAGTAGTAGGCATCGGAACTCCTTTCTTACCGGTCATCCACAGATATAATTCACTGCTCACCGGATTTCCAACATTGATATAATTTCCGGCAGAAAGCGAATTATAAGCATTCGCTGCCGTTAAGTCCGGAGATTTACCACCGGCATTATGACAGCCGCTTGTATTACAACTGTTGTTGAAGATGGGGAGGATATCTGCGGCAAATCCTACCGGCCTGGTTATTTCCTCTCCGGTATCAAAAAGCACGGTCCTGTCTTTGTAACATCCAGACAATAATAAAACCGAAATACTCACCAGTAACATCCCCATTATTGTTTTATTTCGTAACATGATCTTTAGTTTTATAGTTAACTAACCGGGGATTCTTATTTCCTGAATTTTAATACCAGGTTTGCTTTAATAGAGTGTGCGATCTGTGCATTTTCAAAAATCGCAAATCCGAAATACTGATCAGCCAGTGAAGTAAAATCCACATCATTCACTGCATCACCGGTATTTAATGCTCTTTTGATCTCCATGATCCAACCGGTACCTGTATACGTACTTTTACATGAAATATCACCCTGGCTGCCGGTATATGCTTCATTCAGTGTAAGACCGGGTATTGCTTTGGCTCCTAATCCGCCTGATGCATATGTTCCGAGTCTTTGATAGTCTGTACCAATATTGGGATCAATTGTAGTAGCATCGCTTAAAGTAAGCACACCATTTGCATCAACAGCAGTTATTTGCTTTGCAGTTCCTGCAGTAACCTCTGCATTATAGATCCATCCGTAATCAGAACGGCCCGGAATTACATATTTGGGAACAGCAACGGTTATTGCAGGCAGAGAACCGGTTATAACAAGATTTTGGGTATTATTCTGGTAAACATCAACACCGGCATCTGAGGTTCTGCCATTGGGATAGTTACTGTTCTGAACCTGGTCGTGTACCTGATAACCGGCATTAACACCACCTCTTACTGATTTCCAATGCCACATGTCAATTTTTTCAGTTGGATAATTGGTATAGTGACGGCTTGAACCATCTGCGGCTGGTAAACCGGTATGGCATGATTTATAGCAGGTAGCACTGTTCCAGCCGGCAACTGAATTATTTATATTCCAGAGAAAAGCCAGTTTATCTTCATAAAATGCCGGCCTGTATGGAGAACTGTTGAATCCAAAGGTTCCGCTTTCCTGGGCCCATCTTTTTGTAGCAGGATCAAAATACCAGGGATTTCTTTTTAATGATTGTGTAGGGTCATCCCATTCAACCAGTAAATAAATATTGGTTGCATCATATGCAGACCTTAAGGTCACATTCGGAATTATTTTACCGGTATAACCCCTGAAAATATCTCCTGTTACTTCCGGTACTACAGTACTGAATTTCAGTTTTGGGCTATTATCCCACAAACCATCAACGATACCATCAATAGTTGGCGGAGTTGCTACTTTAATAGATATAAGATCTGTGGAACTATTGATTACTTGTGGTGTATCCAATACCTGATTGTCTTTAGTACAGCTAACAAAATAACCTATTGCCAATACTATGGTAGCAGTAACCCAAAAGTATTTTTTTTGTAAAAGTTTCATAAACTGTGTTTTTAAATATTTAGAATAAGAATGTTTTATTAAATGCAAACACAAGTTATTAACAGCATTATGACAAAAGAATGACAGTAGGAATAGAAAAGTATGAGAGATATCATATTTTCAATGATATCAATACACGATAGATAAATTTAGCGGAGTATTTTAAAGCGGATAATTTTGCTGTATTTTTTAGGAATGAATAAAAAAGACAAATAAACTTTGCAGGCAAAGCAAATTATCGTTACATATATAGGAAAAGAATTTTGCAAAAAATCGCCGGTAATAAAATAATTATATTTTAGCTAACCCGATTATTGCATTCTGAATGTTAATGCAGCAAACTCCTCCACACTCAACGCTTCCGCTCGTTTTAAAAATATTTCATCCTGCAATACTTCTGCCGGGAATAAACTTTTTACCGCATTACGCATGGTTTTGCGGCGCTGGTTAAAAGCAGTTTTTACCAATACCCAAAATGCTCTTTCACTTTTATAATCCAATGCCGTTGTTTTTCTTTTCATGCGTATTACACCGCTTTGTACTTTTGGCGGCGGATCAAAACATTCGTTGCCTACGTCAAATAAATATTCTATTTCGTAATAGGCCTGCATCAGCACACTCAATACGCCATATACTTTGTTTCCTTCTTTTGAAGCTGCCCTTTGCGCCACTTCTTTTTGAAACATGCCTATGATGCAGGGCACATCATCTTTCCATTCTAAAACTTTAAATAAAATTTGTGTAGAGATATTGTACGGGAAATTACCAATCACAGTAAAGGGTTCATCAAAAGGTTTGTCCATATCCAAAAAACTCTGATGAATTATTTTATCAGCAAGTGCAGTATATTTTTGTGAGAGATAAACCACTTTTTCTTCATCCAGTTCCACCGCTTTAAAATTGATACCAGGTAACTGCATCAGGTGTTTTGTTAATGCGCCTGCGCCGGGACCCACTTCCAGCAAATTAGTAAAGGCTTCGCTTTTAAGTACATCTATGATCTTATCTATTACAATTTCATCTTTTAAGAAATGCTGACCCAGCGATTTTTTGTGTGTATACATCCGCACAAAAGTAATG
>JBBSJI010000078.1:0-13139 GCA_038257425.1 Chitinophagales bacterium | reverse complement strand
TGTTCTATCAGCATTGTGTAAAATTTTAGCGAATTACAAAATAAGTTTTTTTGGTAAGTAATTTGTTTTCATATTTGCAATAACAATGAAAATAATAAATACAAATAACAATAGCTGGTGGTGGAACATATTCAAATGATGTGCCCCATTGCTATATTTATATAAATAGTTGAACCCGGCACAAGTTGCCGGGTTTTTTGTTTGTATGTTGTCTGAACGGGGATTTATGAGATTGAATGGATTAAAAGGATTGTTTAACCTTTAAATTATTATTGTTATGCCACAGTTCAAATATGAAGAAATCACAAAGAAGATTATTGGTGCAGCTATGAAAGTTCATGCTGTTTTGGGAAATGGTTTCCAGGAAGTGATATATCAAAGGGCTTTGGAGATTGAGTTTTTTAAATGGGAGTTAGGCTTTGTGCGTGAATTTTGTATGCCCATATTTTATGACGGGCAACAGATAGGCGAAAGAAGAGTTGACTTTTTTGTAGAAGGAATTATAAGTGTTGAATTAAAAGCAAGAGAAGTTTTAGAACCGGTTCATTTTGCACAGGCAAGAAATTATTTAGAAGCATATAATCTTGAAGTAGGATTATTATTGAATTTTGGAACAAGCTCTTTAGAATTTAAGCGGCTTGAAAATCCAAAATACAAACCCGATCTAAAATCCAATAAATCTAATTAATCCACCCAAATCCCCGTTCAGACAACCTACAATGAAAAAGATAGAGATACAAACCACCTACAAAAAAATGCTTGCCGATGTGTACACACCAGTGGGAATCTATTTAAGATTGCGGGACAGGTTCCGGGATACCATCCTACTGGAGAGTACAGATTTTCATGCAGGGGAGAACAGCTATTCCTTTATTGGGATAAATGCAGTTGCCGGTATCGAGATCAGCAACCCGTCTGCAATTGAATTTAAATTGCCAGGACAAAATGCTGAGCGTATTAAATTAGACAGTAAAGCGGATGTACCAAAACTGCTTTGGAATTTTATGCAGCGGTTTGAAATAAAAGAAGCCGCTGTAAAGCCGGTAAATGTTGCACAGGGTTTGTTTGGATATTGCAGTTTTGATGCAGTGCAGTTTTTTGATAACCTCACCCCCGGCCCCTCTCCTTCAGGAGAGGGGGGTAGCATTCCGTTAATGCGTTACCGGCTTTACCAATACGTTATTGCCATCAATCATTTTAAAGATGAATTGTTCATCTGCGAAAATCATTTTAATGATATTGAAAGTGAAGTGTCCGTAATTGAAAGTTTGATTAAGAGCAAAGATGTGCCGGGCTTTCCTTTTAAAACTACCGGCGATGAAAGTTCAAACATCACGGATGCGGCATATATCGACATGGTGAAGAAAGGTGTAGCAAGCTGTTTGCGTGGAGATGTTTTCCAGATTGTGCTAAGCAGGCGCTTTGAACAACAATTTACAGGTGATGAATTCAACGTGTACCGTGCTCTGCGGAGCATCAATCCAAGTCCATATTTATTTTATTTTGATTACGGAGATTATAAACTCATGGGGTCTTCTCCCGAAAGCCAGCTGATCGTTGAAAAAGCCCGCCCGGATGACCCGTTCGGACGGGGGAAAGCTATTGTGCATCCTATTGCTGGCACTTTTAAAAGAACCGGCGATGATGAGCAGGATAAGGCCCTGGCAATTAAGCTGGAGAATGATGAAAAAGAAAATGCCGAGCATGTGATGCTGGTTGACCTGGCCCGGAATGACCTTAGCCGGATGTGTACTGAAGTAGAAGTTACGCAATACAAAAAGATAAATTATTACAGCCATGTTATTCACCTGGTGAGTGAAGTAACGGGGAAGGTTGGCCCGGATGCAAATCCTTTTACATTATTGGCCACTACTTTCCCGGCAGGAACCTTAAGCGGTGCACCGAAAATAAGGGCCATGCAATTAATCAATGAATTTGAAACCACCGCAAGAAGTTATTATGGAGGAGCCATTGGCTTTATTGGCTTTGACGGATCGTTGAACCATGCTATCATGATACGCAGTTTTTTAACCCGTAACAATACATTGGTTTACCAGGCGGGTGCCGGTGTGGTGGCAGCAAGTGATCCTGCAAGCGAACTACAGGAAGTGAATAATAAATTAAATGCTTTGAAACAGGCTATTGAACTGGCAGCCTCCCTAAATCCCTCCGAAGGAGGGACTTAAGGCAAGAGTTCAATAGTTAAATGCATTTCTAACATGGTAACAGACAAATCAATTTTTAAAAATAAATTTTTTATAAAAAGTGTCTAAAGAAAATAATCAATCTATAAATAGCAGGGACCAAAAACCTCCCTTTCGAGGAGGTTTGGATGGGCCAAAAATACTGGTCTTCGATAATTACGATTCGTTTACGTACAACCTGGTTCATCTTGTAGAAAAAATTACAGGAGAAAAGGTTGATGTGTACAGGAATGACCAGATAGCCCTGGCAGATGTTGCGGTTTATGATAGAATTATTTTATCTCCTGGTCCTGGTATTCCGGAAGAAGCAGGTTTATTGTTGCCATTGATAAAAGAATATGCTGCTACAAAATCTATACTGGGTGTGTGTTTGGGGCACCAGGCCATTGCAGAGGCATTTGGAGGAACGCTGATAAACTTAAGTACTGTTTTTCATGGCGTAGCAACACCAATACAAATCAAAAGTGAAAATTCAAAACTATTGCAGGGTTTGCCGGAAACAATCGAAGTTGGGCGTTATCATAGCTGGATTGTAAGTGATGAAAATTTTCCGGCTGAACTGGAAGTAACAGCAAGGGATGCGAATGGGTATATCATGGGACTTCAGCATAAAACATTTGATGTGCAGGGCGTGCAGTTTCACCCGGAAAGTGTGCTGACACCTGATGGAGAACAAATTTTGCGGAATTGGTTGAAAGTCTGAACCATGATTAAACTGATTAACTGATCAAACTGATTTGTTATGGAATATAAATACAGTGATATAACAGAGAAAATTTTGAGAGCAGCTATGAATGTGCACTCCATTCTTGGTAATGGATTCCAGGAAGTGATTTATCAAAGAGCATTGGAAATTGAGTTTCGATTGTTAGGAATAAATTTTGGAAGAGAAGTAAGTATTCCTGTTTTTTATAAAAATGAATTAATTGGAGAAAGAAGAGTTGATTTTTTAGTAGAAAGTAAGATTTGTGTAGAATTAAAAGCACTTGTTCAATTGGAAAATGTTCATTTAGCTCAGGGTAAAAATTATTTGGAAGCTTTTAATCTTGAAGTAGGACTATTAATCAACTTTGGAGGAAACAGTCTCGAATGGAAAAGATTGTATAATAATAAATTTAATCCTGAAACAGAATATCAGGCAAATAAGCCTAATCAGTAAAATCGAGGTTCCGACAATGAAAAAGATATTAAACTATTTATTCGAACATAAAAGCCTTTCAAGGGAACAGGCTAAAGAAGTATTGCATAATATTTCAAATAATGTGTACAGCGATGCGGAGATAGCTGCATTTATCACAGTGTATTTAATGCGTAGCATTACTATTGAAGAACTGCAGGGATTCAGGGATGCATTGATGGAGTTATGTGTGCCTGTTGACCTGGAGGGACAGGACCTGATGGATATAGTTGGTACAGGTGGAGATGGGAAGAACACATTCAATATTTCAACACTGAGTTGTTTTATTGTTGCCGGTACGGGTACTAAAGTTGCGAAGCACGGTAATTATGGAGCATCGTCCATCAGCGGCAGCAGTAACGTTATGGAACAGTTGGGCTATACTTTTAAAAAAGATATTGATTCGCTGAAAAAAGAACTCGATGAAGCCAATATCTGTTTTTTACATGCACCGCTTTTTCATCCGGCATTAAAAGTTGTAGGGCCGATAAGAAAGAACCTCGGAGTACGTACTTTTTTTAATATGCTTGGACCAATGGTAAATCCTGCTTCGCCAAAATACCAACTGGTAGGTGTTTATAATTTAGAAATGGCAAGGATCTATAATTATTTATTACAACAGGGCAGTAGCGCTTTCACCATTATTCATAGTCTTGATGGGTATGATGAGATTTCTTTGACAGGCGATATCAAAGTAATTACCAATACCGGTGAAAAAATATATAGTGCCGAAGACCTTGGCAAACGTACAGTGAGCCCGGCAGATATTCATGGAGGTAATTCTGTTGAAGAAGCTGCAAAAATATTTATAAATATTTTAAAAGGAGAAGGCAGTTGGGCACAGAATGCTGTGGTGCTGGCCAATTCAGCCATGGCTTTGCAATGTACTGGTAAATTTAAATCTTATGATGAGTGTTACCAGCTTGCAGTGGAAAGCCTGGAGAGTGGGAGAGCTTATCAATCTTTACAAAAACTAACAGGCAGGTAATGCATATTTTAGACAGGATAATTGAACATAAGAAAATTGAAGTTGCCAGGAATAAACAGTTGGTTTCGATGGATGCTTTAAGGCAGACTGAAAATTATAACCGTAAAACGTTTTCATTAAAATCTTTTTTAGCAGATGAAACCAAAAACGGCATCATTGCGGAATTCAAAAGAAGATCTCCTTCTAAAGGGATCATCAATGACCTGGTAGATGTTGTGGAAGTAACTGCAGCTTATACAGCCTATGGAGCTTCCTGTTTATCTATATTAACTGATAGTGAATTTTTTGGAGGCTCTGCGGATGATCTGCGCAAGGCAAGGGTAAACAATATTCCCATACTGCGTAAGGATTTTATCATTGACGAATACCAGTTGGCAGAAGCAAAAGCTATGGGTGCTGATGTTATTTTATTGATAGCAGCTTGTTTAACGCCTCAACATGTGCAGGAATTGGCTTTCTTTGCAAAGTCTTTGAAACTTGAAGTGTTGCTGGAGATACATACTGAACAGGAATTGCATCATATTTGTAATGAAGTGGACCTGGTAGGTGTAAATAACAGGGACCTGAAAACATTTACGGTTGATATAAACAGGTCAATTGCATTGAGTAAACAGATTCCGGCAGAGAAAATTAAGATTGCCGAAAGTGGTATCAGTGAAACAGCAACGATAGAGATATTTAAGCAAGCTGGGTTTACCGGGTTTTTAATGGGCGAGCATTTTATGAAGGCTGAAGATCCCGGCATGGCGTTTAAACAATTTGTACAAAAATTAAAACAAGGATAATTATGAACACTAAAGTTTGTGGCATTACACAGTTAAAACAATTGCAACAGTTAGACGGACTGGATATTGATTTTGCAGGATTGATATTTTATAAAGACTCGCCAAGGTATGTGGGCGATAAGATCAATAAAGAGGACCTGAAGAATTCTGATTTTGACCTGAAGAAAGTAGGTGTTTTTGTAAATGCAGATTATGACGAAATCATGGACGTGGTGGAAGATTATGGTCTTGATGTTGTACAACTCCACGGGGATGAAAGCCCAGAGCTGTGTGAAGAATTATCAGAGGAAGTGGAAGTGATCAAGGCATTTAAAGTAAGTGACAGCAACGTATCCATTGATGAAATGGTAGCTGATTATGATGAGGTATGCGATTATTATTTGTTTGATACCTCCTCATCAGAAGTTGAGGGCGGTACAGGCAAACAGTTTGACTGGAATGTTTTGAGCAAGGCCAAAATTGAAAAGCCTTTCTTTTTAAGCGGCGGAATTGGCGTAGATGATATTGCAAGAGTAAAAGGATTTAAGCATCCTGATTATTATGCAGTGGATATCAACAGCAAAGTGGAGAAGGAGCCAGGCGTAAAGGATATGGGGCTGGTATTGCAATTCAGGCAGGGGTTGAAATAATAAAATCCCCTCCGCCCCCTGAAGGGGGAACCTTGGGGAATAATAATTTGACGAACTTTTTAAACTGTATGCAAGTGTCAAACTAAAAGGTTTTCAATAAAGATATATAGTACAAGAGTGCCCCGATAGCCATCGGGGCCAATGAAGCTGAATAAAATTACAAATGCCGGTAACCAAAAATAAAATGAATTATAGTGTAGATGAATATGGCTATTACGGAAATTTTGGCGGAGCTTTTATCCCCGAGATGTTGTACCCTAATGTAAAAGCATTACAGGATAATTATCTGAAAATTATCTATGAAGAGAATTTTCAAAAAGAATTTTTACAATTGCTGAGAGATTATGTAGGGAGGCCTACACCACTTTTTTATGCAGCAAGACTAAGTGAAAAATACAATACCAATATCTTTTTAAAGAGAGAGGACCTCTGCCATACCGGTGCACACAAGATCAACAATACCATCGGACAGATATTACTGGCGCAACGCTTGGGTAAAAAAAGGATCATTGCCGAGACCGGTGCTGGTCAGCATGGTGTGGCAACTGCTACCGTGTGTGCATTAAAAGGACTGGAGTGCATTGTATATATGGGTGAGAAAGATATTGAACGCCAGGCGCCCAATGTGGCCCGTATGAAAATGCTTGGGGCTACGGTAGTACCGGCAACCAGTGGCAGCAAAACGCTGAAAGATGCCACCAATGAAGCTATACGGGACTGGATAAACAATCCATCAGATACACATTATATCATCGGTTCGGTGGTTGGGCCGCATCCTTATCCCGATATGGTTGCAAGGTTTCAAAGTATTATCAGCGAAGAAATAAAAAAACAATTATTGGCCAAAACGGGTTCTGAATTACCAACACATGTTGTTGCCTGCGTAGGCGGGGGCAGTAATGCAGCCGGTGCATTCTATCATTTTTTAGAAAATGAAGAAGTAAAACTAATTGCAGTGGAAGCTGCCGGTTGCGGCATAGATAGCGGCATGAGTGCGGCAACAACCCAACTGGGTAAACCCGGTATCCTGCATGGCAGTAAAAGTTTATTGATGCAAACAGCAGATGGACAGGTAACAGAGCCACACAGTATTTCAGCAGGATTAGATTATCCCGGCATAGGCCCACTGCATGCGCATTTGTATGAAAGCGGCAGGGCAACTTTTATGAGTGCTACTGATGAGGAAGCGTTGGGAACTGCATTTGAATTGAGTAAACTGGAAGGTATTATACCTGCATTGGAAACGGCTCATGCTTTATTTATTTTAAACAAAATTGATTTTAAAAAGGAAGATGTAGTGGTGGTTTGTTTAAGCGGAAGAGGGGATAAGGATCTGGCTACTTACATGAAATATATTTAAAACCGCAGAGACGGGAAGCCGCAGAGAATTACTCAGCGCCTCTGCATCTCTGCGGTAAAAAAAAGTATGAACAGGTTAGATAAACTTTTTTCTGAAAAAAAGCATAACATTTTAAATATTTACTGCACTGCAGGATTCCCGCAATTGGATTCTACCATGGAAGTAATTGAAGCATTGCAACAAAACGGTGCAGATATTATTGAGGTGGGCATTCCTTACAGCGATCCTATAGCAGATGGCCCGGTGATACAGCAAAGCAATATGCAGGCGCTGCAGAACAGGATGACCATTAATTTACTGTTTGAACAATTAAGAAATGCCGGGGAGAAAATTACTGTCCCGATTATCTTAATGGGCTATATGAACCCCGTTCTACAATTTGGGTTTGAGAAGTTTTGTGCAGCAGCCGCTACTGTTGGTGTAGATGGCATTATTTTACCCGATCTGCCCATGCACGAATTTGAAACCGAGTATCAACCCTATTTTAAAAAGCATGGGCTTAAATTTATTTTTTTAGTAACACCTGAAACCGACACGGAAAGGATACGAAAAATTGATTCGTTGAGCAGCGGGTTTCTTTATGCTGTGTCTTCTTCATCAACAACGGGTAATTCACAGAATCCTGCGGATACTAAGTCCCTGGAAGACCAAAGCGCCTACTTTAAAAAATTGCAGCAGATGAAGCTTAATAATCCTGTGCTGGTAGGTTTTGGTATAAAAGATAAACATACTTTTAAAACAGCCTGTGCGTTTACCAATGGAGCTATTATTGGTTCTGCTTATATCAACGCAGTAAAAAATGCAATAGATATCAACCAGACTACTAAAGATTTCATAAATACGGTTAAAGGCTGATACGGGTCTGCTTAAAACTCGTTAAATTGCATTTCATAAATTAACATGATGAAAAGAATTTTGCTCTCCTTTTTTATAATGACAGGCTTCTGTTTTTTGTCAACCACAAATGCACAGGTTAAGCAAAAAGCCAAGCCTAAACCGAAAGCCACTACTCCTGCTAAGACCACAACCCAGGCTAAGCCAGTTGAAGCCGGGTTTTCCATTAATGGAAAGGTAAGCGGTTTTACAGAGGGAAGCACAGTAGAGCTTTTAAATGGCCAGACCGGGGCTACAGAATTAACAACTATATTAAAAGATGGCCAGTTCCGTTTTAAAGGAAAGATGGCAAGGCCCGATTTTAAGATTGTATTGTTTAACAGGCAGCCTCCTTATATTACTGTATTCCTGGATAACAGTGTTGTAAATATTACCGGCGATAAAGCAACTATAGATAAATCAAAGATAACAGGCTCGTCATCTCATAAAGCATTTGATGATTTTAATACCTCGCTTGAACCTTATCAAACTGTATTTGCAGACGGAACAGAATATGATTCGGCACTTACAGAAAAAGCAATGAGCCTGATCACTGAATTTGTAAGTACACATACTTCCTCTTACATTACACCCTTAGCAATAATACGCTACAACCAGGTAGCTGATGATATTTTAAAAACAGAACAATTATACAACCTACTTGATACAGGTATCAGATCAACAGCTATGGGCCAATACATCGCACAACTCATCGCCGATGGAAAACAAAATGGTGCCGGCACAATGCTGCCCGATTTTTCGCAACCCGATACTGCAGGCATACCTGTCAGCCTTTCTTCTTTACGTGGCAATTATGTGCTGGTTGATTTTTGGGCTAGCTGGTGTGGCCCCTGCCGCCAGGAAAATCCAAACCTTGTAGCTGCTTATAATAAATACAAGAGTAAAAAATTTACTGTGCTGGGCGTTTCCTTGGATAAAGCAAAACAGGCATGGACGGATGCCATACAGATGGATGGCCTTACCTGGACACATATCAGCGATCTGTTGGGCTGGCAGAATGCTGTTGCCCAGCAATTCCAGATATTCAGTATTCCTCAAAACTATTTAATTGATCCAACCGGAAAAGTGATCGGTAAAAATTTACGTGGCGCTGCGCTGGAAAGAAAATTAGCCAAGGTTCTCCGCTAATTTTTTGATTTTTTATTTTTTTCACTAGCGTATTCTAACCTTACTCCATCACTAATTGTAAAAAATCATTGTAATAAAACATTTTGGTTACAACCTTATAACGGTGTGGTAACAATTGATTAATGAGGCTGTAACATCTTTGCGGCGTAAAAAATAATCAATTAAATCAAACCATTATGAAATCAATTAAATCTGTTTTTATTAAAACAACATGTATGTTGGCTTTAATTTTAGTTTCTAATTCTTTTTCGCTGACACAAGCCCAGGTAACCTCAAAGTATGCAGGTAAGGCTGTTTCTGCAACGGGCGATATCAGCTTTATTAACGTAGAAGGCGATATGCTGGTGGTTGACCTAAATCTGAAAAACCTTCCTGCAAATGGCAGCAGACTTCACATTATGGATGAAGCAGGGAATACTCTATTTGAACAGGGGATCAAAACAGCAACTTATAACAAACGCTACAAAATTGAAAGGAACAATATCAGTAAAATTGTATTTGAAGTATCCAGCGGAAGATCTTTATTGAACCGTACCTTCAGCATAAACACCCGTATTGAAGAAAGGGTAGAAGTAGCTAAACTTTAAGCTATAATGATCAATACATGTTACAGCGTATTCATTTACGCTGTAACATGTGTAGTTGTCGCTTATACAACTGCACTGCATTCTCCAATCCCAAATAAATTGCATCGCATATCAATGCATGGCCGATTGATACTTCCAGTAAAGCGGGGATATTATCTGAAAAGTATTTTAGATTCTGCAGATCCAGGTCATGCCCTGCATTTATGCCCAGGCCCAGTTCGTTGGCTTTAACAGCGGCTGAAATATAAGGCTCAATTGCTAATTGCTTATTGCCCATTGCATATTCCTTTGCAAAGGACTCGGTATATAATTCAATCCTGTCTGTACCTGTAGCTTTTGCGCCTTCTATCATTTCCACAACAGGATCAACAAAAATGGAAACCCGGATGCCGGCATTTTTAAAAACAGCGATGATATCTTTTAGGTAAGCTGCATGCTCAATAGTATTCCAGCCATGGTTGGAAGTAAGTTGGTTAAGGCTGTCAGGCACAAGCGTTACCTGGGTAGGTTTATTTTCCAGCACCAAGTCAACAAATTTCTGTTCGGTGCAGTTACCTTCAATATTGAATTCTGTGGTTACAATTTTCTTTAAATCAAAAACATCCTGGTAACGTATATGCCTTTCATCCGGGCGTGGGTGTACGGTAATACCATCGGCACCAAAGCGCTCAATATCTTTAGCGGCTTTAACCAGGTCTGGGTTGTTACCGCCGCGACTGTTCCGAAGGGTGGCTAATTTATTTATATTAACTGAAAGCTTTGCCATATTTGTAATTGTGAGCTACGAATTTATGCTAAAACATCATCTGGAATACCCATACAGGTATAAGGTTGTAAAAATAAACCAGCAGGCATTTGAATTTCTGCTTAAAATGTCTATTTTGTTCCTCATTCATTTCCCTTGAAAAATTTCTTCCTCTGTTGCACAAGTACATTTTTAACCATTTTATTAAATACTAAAACTAAACTTGTATGAAAAAAATCATCTCAGTAATTTTTGTTGCTACACTTTTGTTTGCCTGCAATTCTGAAGAAAAGAAGAGCGAAACAGCTGCAACCGATTCTAAAACCGAAACAGGCAAAGCTCCTGTAGAACTTATTAACGACAGTAACCTGATTAACTCTGTAAAAGCTGCATTCACAGCTTTTGAAAACAAGGATATAGAAGGCTACACAGCTAACATGGATGATAATGTAATGTTCAGGTGGTCGGGCGGAGATAGCCTGGTAGGTAAACAGGCAGTTAAAGACTATTATACCGGAAGGTTTAATATCATTGACAATATCAAATATTCGAACCATATTTTTCTTCCGATCATGTCTAATGTAAGTCCTAACGGAGGTGTAACGGCTACTGGAAAATGGATGCTTACCTGGTTCCAAACCAGTGTAAAATATAAGAATGGAAAATCAATTGCCTTTTGGGCACACAATGCACAACATTATAACGATGCTGGCAAGATTGATATTTTTGCGCAGTATATCGACAGGCACCCGATCATCGAAGCGACTAAATAAAAATGTCTGATAAAATAAAATCCATCCGCCTGTTGGTGGATGGGTTTTTATTTTTTTAGATAGTCCGTTATCTTTTTGTTGTGTTATTGCTGCAAGTAAGATGCAGCGTACCCAACGCAAAAAACTGCTTGTACTTGTTCCCTAGGAACAGGGGGTGTTTTTTTGGCATTTACGGGTATTTATTTGCAGGGCTTCGATTTAAGTGTCTGGCCACTATGCATAGTCTGCAACTTTAAATTGCTTTTGTAACTCAATAGTTTTTAAAATTAAGAGCGTTTGTAGTGGCCTGACATCTATGCAAGCTGCCGGGCTTCGGTGGTTGACGGGGACACACAACTTTATGTGCCTGTTCCGTAGGAACAATTTACGGGTAGTCTAAAATGTACCGGTTTGTCTTTTCGTTCCATAGGAACGTGTTGTGCTCCATTTTGCACGATGCGTTCCGCTGGAACGCCGGCAACACTCTGCTGTTTATGCTACCCACAAGATGTTCCGCTGGAACATAGGAAAGATTTTTTTCTCATTGTGCAACGACCAAAAATTGCGAAACTACCCAAAGACCGCTGTAGTGTATCTCGCCTATAGCCGGGGGGTTAACCATTTTGCTGCTTGTGCTTTTGTTGATGGCGTATGTGTAGTAACGCCAACGGCGAAAAGGGCGTATTATTCAAATCCGTCTTTCACCATATCCCAAAATGCATCAAGTGCAATTATACGGGGCTTTAAAAAACTAATAATAGACGGCCAGTCAGATTGATCCAATATGTTTACATCATTCAGTTGCTGCGATATGCTGCTGATGATTTTGTGATTGGTTTCAACTGTTTCATTCCACTGCCAGTTGAATGTCGTTGTTGAGGCCAATAACTTTTTAAATGATACAAATTGATTGTAGTATTGTAACCTTTCTTCCCCCTTCGGATGCGAAATTTCAATAGCAATGACAGCGCTTGTATTATCTGCATCCATTTTAAAATGAATATTGGGGATGCCCGTTTTATAATTGATCCAGTTAACAGGCAGGCCTGATGCGCCGGGTACTGGTTTCATATATTGCCCGAAGTTTGTCCAGAATTGCGTTTTTAATTTTGATGCCTGCTGGTTGGAATACATGGATGCAAGATAAAAAAAAAGGCGTTCATTTGGCTTTGGGCTGGCTGAGGAAACAAAAGGAGGGAAGTGTACTATTGTTGTTGAACGGAGGCGCAACAACGCAAGAGTGGACTTACTAAAACCTGGAGCGGCAAAGACAGCAAGCCTGGATAACAGCTTTTTATCCAGTTACTTTTTCCCGATTGGAAAATGGCTTTTAATCTGTACTTTTTTAACTGATGATTTGTTTTTTTGTGCCTTTATATATGCACTAATCGCTTTAGACTCCTCTTCTGTTAAAGGGCCATTGCCACCAATAAAATCTACATCAAGTTCATTTTTATTTTGTTTCATAGAAGTTGATTTTTAAAATATTTATCAATAAGTTTTAGTGCAGCCTGTGTGTCAATAATCATAACACGGCCACCAAAGTGAAAAGCCCCTAAAGTTTTAATATAATGTTCAATTAATTGGGTTTTTGAAATGAAGGAAACATTACCCTGATAGCCACGTTGAAATGAAAGCCTGCACGCAAAAGCTACAAGGTTACCCGGCACACCTGAATAAACCTTTGCTTTACCTTTATTAAAGCCTGCACTTTCCACCAAATGCATGTAAATATGATCGCTACGAACGTCAACACTTATGAGCCCTTGAATAACACCCGCATTATTTGGTATTGTAAGTTTATAAACCTCTCTTTCAGGTTGCCGCAATTCATACTTCCAGTCAAAAAGCCAGCCATTTTTTTTCGTTACAACTCTTAAATCGGCTCCG
>JBBSJI010000077.1:0-13361 GCA_038257425.1 Chitinophagales bacterium | reverse complement strand
CTTATTATTTAAAATCCGTGGAGTTTAGTCCCCGGATGATAACTTATAAACAGGCACAGTTCAAAAAAATACAGGAACTACTTATTGAGGATCGGATTCAATCCGCCGCGGCGGACGGCAGTTCAAGTCTGCTCCCCGATAAAAAGCCTTGAATATATAAAGGCTTTTTTATTTATTGTAATAAAGAGGACTAAAGGAACCTGTGGCCAATACCGCAAGCCTTAATTAAGATCTATAGCACATGCTGGAACCTGTGATCAATATGGGGATTAATTATTGATAATTGCTTTTGCTGTTGTTATTTGACAAGCTTTATTTTACCCCATCATTTTGTCGCATAAATTCATATAATGCTCTTGCTTCTTCATCCGGTATATTTTGGTTGGGCATACGCACAAGGCAAAGTTCAAGTTGCGCCTTTGCTTTAGGGTCTTTATTTAGCATTTCTTCTGTATTGGTAATGAAATTCATTATCCATTCAGCTGTATTCCTCGATGTAACTCCTTGCCAACCTGGTCCTACAAGTTTTTCTTCAGTAAGCTTATGGCAGCCCTGGCATTTTACTCCAAATACTTTAAATCCATTGGCTGCCATGGCAACATCCAGTGAGGCACCTATTTCTACTTTTGAAAATTTGCCTGCACCCCGATTGGGATCATAAGATGGATCTACATTTTCCGTTTTTGTGGTTTCTTCCCCTGTAGGCACCTTTATTCCCGAATTGGTGTTGGCTTCACCACAGGAAACAGCAAGAACAATAATGAATCCGATCAATCCTATAACAATTAACTTTTTCATGATGTCAATTTTTTGAGTAGAAAAATTATACAACAAGATTCGTATAATTACCAATTTCTTCTTATGCGTTGAATCATAAAAATACAAATTGAATAGGAATATTAAACAAGTGATATTAGTGAAAACTATTGATATACTGCGTTTAATATATAAATTCCGGGGTTTGCATCAGAATTATGTAACCCTGAACAGGAATTATGTAATAAATCAAACTATTCTTTACATTACCTTGGAATCAAATGATGATCAATATAGATTTGCTGATTGCATGCGGAGGCAGTTTTAAAAAAATAGCTAAGGGTAGTACAATCTTCAGGGAAGGCACTGTATGTAATTTCTATTACCAATTGGTGACCGGGCGGGTTCTATGGCTGAATATTAATGATGAAGGGAAAGAGTTTATTCAAACAGTTATTGATCCGGGAGAATGTTTTGGTGAATTGCCTTTATTTGATAGTGAGCCTTATGCCGCCTCGGCTATAGCAGATGAGGACAGCGTTGTAATTCGCATTCATAAACCTGTTTTTGAACAGCTTATAAAAGAAAACCACGATATACATTTTAAATTCACGAGGTTGCTCGTTCAAAGGGTACGTTTTAAAATCATAATTTTAAAATCGCTTGCCAGTCATCACCCCCCGATCATGATCAATGCATTGTTGAATTACCTGAAAAAAGAAAATTTGAATTTTTGTGCAGATCGCAATCAACTTAACTTGACCAGGCAGCAAATTGCTGATATGACAGGACTAAGGGTAGAAACTGTTATTCGGTCTATGCGTCAAATGCACGATAAAGGATTACTTTTTATAGAAAAAGGTAAGGTGTACTGCTAAATCTTGAAAGGGTAGTGATGCAAAAGCACTTACTTAAAGATGAACCGGTAATACCCAGGATATTGAAAGCCTGGGTATTGGAAAGTGGTTTTTCTCATAAAATTTATGCCGGGCTCATATAAATTCAGTTTAACTGGCTTTGCTGTCTCATCATCTTTTCAGCAAGTGGAAACAGCAAATTATTTTCAAGATGTACATGCCTGTGCAGGTCTTCCTCAAACTCTTTTAACTCGGCAAAACAAACCTGCATTGTGGTACATGCATCAGCAGGAGGTGTATAGGTATTTGTAAGTTCCCGTATTGTATACAAAATAGTTCCGGCATGGTCATGTTCGTGTTCCATTGCAGCAATAGGTGCCGAAATGTAACCATCAGCTAAGTTTCTGTTTTGATGTGATTCTCTTAGTGCCAGCACTTCTTTTATCCTGGGAAATAAGATCATCTCTTCTTTATTCATATGTAAGATCATTTCATTTTTTATTTCAGTAAACAACTTCAGTACTTCAATCATATAGGGGAAACGCTCACCATGCTTAGTTGCTACTTTTTCTAAATGCCCCATTATTATTGGCATTGATTGCTTTACATAAAAATGATGGTGAATAAGAATATAACTGATCAGTTGCTCTGCAGTCATTTGTGTAAATGGCATTTTAGTGCCCAGGTTTACTGTTATAGTCTGTTCCAGTTCTGCAGCAATAGTTTGTACTGAAAGTCCTTTTTCTATGCATGCATCAGCAAGCGTTCTTTTTCCTTTGCAGCAAAAGTCTAGGTGATATTTTTCAAGCACCGGTACTGTTGAATGATTGTTGGTTACAATGGTAGCGAGGGTTTGTTCTGCGATATTTGTCATAATTATATTTTTTACAAAATTGCAGCAGTTAAAAATAGTAAACTGTGATTGAAATCACTTTTGCAGAATATTTATTTTGGTACAGGAGATTAATAAAGCACCTGAAAATAAAAGCAATGCAGTACCCAGTAACATTTGATTGATGTAGGGGATCTCCGTGTAAGTAATTGCAGCGGTGCCTTGCACCATTAATAATATTTCATTTAAAATTACCGCCGTGGTAAAAATAAAAGCACCTGCAATGGTTAATTTGTTTAAATAAAAATATTTTTCAGCAAAGATGTATCCCAAAAGAAATAAGGTAATCACACCCAGCAATACAAGATGCAGGTAACCGATCACAATGGGCCTGAAGCCAAAAGCAAGGTCGCTTAATGATGGAATGGTAGAACCCAGCTGCAATAATAATTTAGCTAAAAGAGCTATAGCAGATAATGTGATAATGTAAGCAGCTGTAACAGGGATATGCTTTTTTACCTCCTTCCATTTTGGTTTTAAAAGGACTGCCAGCGAGATAAAACCAGCCAATTGTACAAAGGCAGAAAGCACAACCACGATATAAACAGGTAAAGACAGGTCCATCCATAAGGTTGATAAGAAATAAGCTGGTACCGCTGCAGCAGCAAATAGCCAGAAAATATTTACAAGTTTTTTTTGTGATACCTTAAAGCGGCTAATGAAGGCAGTAAATAAACCCATGCAGCCAAAAAAGAACCAACCGTTGTATTGAAAATGTAAATAAAAATATTCTGCAGCAATATACCAGTTCTGCTGAATCACTTTTGAGATCATCATGAGGGTCAACGCAAATACACCAAGAGATGAAAAGGCATTAAACAATACTGCTGCTTTAAACCATAAATGCGCTGGTTGTTTATCAGGCAGCTTGCTCAGGTCTTTCCAATAAAAAAAAGCAAAAACATAAGAAACAATAACAGAGGCGGTTGAGAATAGAATGGAGAATAGTCCATAACCTTCAATGGGGAATGCTATCAGCATACCATATGCCGTGAATAAGTTTGCATATAAAAACCACCTGTATCTTTTATAAATAAAATATCCGCCTTGTTTCGCCATGTAATCTACCAGTAAGATCATGATGGCCTGGGTTATCCAGCCTGCAAAGGCAAAATGTGAATGCCCGTGTAACAAATGTTTTTGATCAACAAAGGGGAGAGGAAATAATATCTTATATCTCAATATCACACCCAGCGTGGCAACGATCAATAAATTAATGAGTGCGATTTTAAGCCAGCGAAACAATGGAGAACCCATATTTTCTGTTTAATGCAAAACTAACATGTGCTTGTAAAATTGGTATGACCTGAATCATAATCAGCAATAAACTTTGCCCTTATTGATGGTTAATTCACCTTTATGCTGCATGTTTTTCATAGTTCTGATAACCGTTTCAACCCTGAGCCCGGTCATATCGGCAATCTGCTGACGGGTAAGTTGAAGTTTATTACATTTTGTGCAGATGTTTTTTTGGTGATCCTTAAAATATTTCAACAAAGTGCTGATACTATTTTCAGGATTATGGTTGGCCAGTTCCTTCAGTATCAAAAATTTAAAACGTAGCCTTTTTGTGAGCATTTTTGAAAAAGCAAAATGCAGTGCAGGGTTTTCTTTTAATATCTGGTGAAAAGCAGCCTTATTAAGACGAATGATCAGTGCATCCGTATCGGCTATCGCTCCTGCAGCGTATGGGTCATCATCAAAAAGCGGAAACTCGCCAAAACATTCCCCGGGCTCTATAAATGTTTGAATGAATTCCTTTCCTTCTTCATTTATATTAACCCATCTCACCTTTCCTTCAACAAGTTGATGATAGAAAGTACAATTCGATCCTTCCGTAAAGATCACTTCGCCGACGGGTACTTTTTTATAGGCAGCTCCCCAGGCAAGTAAAGTATCAATGTCAATCATGTAGTCCTGTTTTTTTTGTTAGAGACAAATGTATACCTGTTCAATATTTGTCCTAATGATATTCAACATCTGCAGCTATGATTATAATCATACAACTCACGTAAATAAATTATAACTATATAGTACGCAGGGAATTAGAGTATGCTTAATTTTTATTTCCGTGTGTTTTTAAAACGCTTATGACTCAACTCATAAAAATATGAAATGATAGCCAGTAATCTTGTGCAATCAATTTTAAAATCAAAAATTAAGCAACATGAAAAAATTGGCAATCATTCTGTTTCTGGGCGCATTTATAGCTGCCTGCGGTGGCAGTGGTACCGAAAATTCAACTACAACATCTAACAATTCAACTTCTGCAGAATCTTCAAAATCGGAATCAGGTAATCCTTCTTATGATCCGCAAAGAGGCGAAGGAAAATTTACCAAAGTGGAGGTAGGTGAAAAATTAGATGCTGCTATGGCAGCTGAAGGCGAAAAAGTGTTCGGCGTAAAATGCAGCAGTTGTCACAAACTTACCAGCGAAAAATTGGTTGGCCCGGGTTGGCTTGGTGTTACAGACAGACACACAGCTGAGTGGATCATGAATTTTTCTACCAATACAGATGCTATGCTTGATAAGGATCCCAAGGCACAGGCTCAATTGGAGATTTGCCTGGTACGTATGCCTAACCAAAATCTTAGTGATGATGATGCCCGCAATCTGTATGAGTTTATGCGTAAGAACGACGGCGTAAAATAAAAACCTAACCTTAAAATAAAAATACCAAAATGAAAAATTTTAAACTGTTAACGATAGCTGCCTTTGCATTCAGTATTCTGTTGGGCTTTAGTGCCTGTAAACCAAAAAATGCAGGCTCGGCGGTAAGCTCAGATGCTGCTGCTAAAACTTATGTTGCACCCGGCAAATACGACGAATACTACAATTTTGTTTCCGGTGGATTCAGCGGACAACTGGCTACCTACGGACTTCCATCGGGCCGTTTGCTTCGTGTAATTCCTGTTTTTTCGGTTGATCCCGAAAAAGGCTGGGGCTACAGCGAAGAAACAAAGCCGATGCTGAATACATCGCATGGTTTTGTTCCCTGGGATGACCTGCACCATGTGCAGAATTCGAAAACAAATGGGGAGTACGATGGCAAATGGGTTTTTGTAAATGCCAACAACACACCACGTGTTGCAAGGATCGATCTGAAAACTTTCCGTACAGCAGAGATTATCGAGTTACCAAACAGTGGCGGTAATCACTCTTCACCTTTCATTACAGAAAATACAGAGTATGTTGTTGCCGGTACACGTTTCAGTATTCCGCCCGATGATAAGAATGGCGATGTACCCATCAATACTTATAAAGAAAACTTTAAGGGAACCATCAGTTTTATCAGTGTACAAAAAGATAATGGTGCTATGGAAATTGCATTTCAGTTGCAGTGCCCTGGCGTTAATTTCGATTTGAGCCGTGCCGGTAAGGGTGTTTCAAATGGCTGGTTCTTCTTCTCTACCTATAATACAGAACAGGCCAATACCTTACTTGAAGTAAATGCTTCGCAGAAAGATAAGGACTTCATTATGGCGGTTAACTGGAAGAAAGCTGAAGAATATTTAAAAGCAGGAAAAGGAAGGAAGCAGTCGGTAAAGTATGCCCATAATGTGTACAGCGATGTAACGCATTCTGCCACTTCAACCATAAAAACAGAAGTTACCGTGCTGGATGTGAAAGACTTTCCTGATGTTGCCTATTTCTTCCCTTGCCCTAAATCACCACATGGTTGCGATGTAAGCCCAACAGGTGAGTACATTGTTGGCAGTGGAAAATTAGCCGCTTTAATTCCGGTATTCAGTTTTGATAAAATGATAAAAGCTATTGCTGCTAAAGATTTTATAGGTGAGTTTGACGGTTTGCCCATTTTAAAATACGAATCTGTTTTACATGGCGAAGTAAAAAAACCAGGTCTGGGCCCGTTGCACACTGAATTCGATGACAAAGGAAATGCTTACACTTCTATGTTCGTTTCGTCTGAGGTAGTTAAGTGGAACGTAAAAGATTTGAAAGTATTAGACAGGGTTCCAACCTATTATTCTGTGGGTCACCTGACAGTTGCCGGTGGCGATACAAAAAAGCCCTACGGAAAGTACATGGTTGCATATAACAAGATCACAAAAGACAGGTTCTTACCAACCGGACCTGAACTTTCACAAAGTGCACAGTTGTACGATATCAGCGGCGATAAGATGCAGTTGATTCTGGATTTTCCAACCATTGGCGAACCGCACTATGCACAGATCGTTCCTGCAGATCTTATTAAAGGCAACTCAACCAAGTTCTTTAAACTGGAAGAGAATAAAAATCCATACAAGTCAAATGGCGAAGGAGAAACAAAAGTTGTACGAACCGGAAACCGTATAGATGTATATATGACTGCTATACGTTCTCACCTTACGCCTGATAATATTGAAGGGGTAAAAATGGGCGATGAAGTGTACTTCCATGTTACCAACCTGGAACAGGATTGGGATGTGCCACATGGCTTTGCAATAAAAGGTGCTAACAATGGAGAGTTACTGGTTATGCCCGGCGAAACACAAACTTTAAAATGGACGCCGGATAGAGTAGGCATGTTTCCTATGTATTGTACCGATTTCTGTAGTGCATTGCACCAGGAAATGTCGGGCTACGTAAGGGTATCACCTGCTGGTAGTAATACGCCATTGTTGTTCAGTACAGGAAAAAATTATCCTGCATCTGATACGACAAAAAAGAAATAGCTTTTTATAGAGAAGGAACAGGCTGATCTATAAAGACAAGCCTGTTCCTTTTTCATTGAATTTTAATGGGTGGGGTTATTAATTTAATGTATGTCAGCCTGAGCTTGTCGAAGGCGGTGCCGTTAAATATTCATTCCGCCTTCGACAAGATGCTAAGGACACGTATTTTAAAGCTCTGACTTTCAAACTATTAGGCTGTCAGCCTGAGCCTGTCGAAGGCGGGGTTACTCCATTAATCCGGGTTCGACAAGCTCACCCTGACACCCTTTTGATAGTTCATTTTGTCATTTGCAACCTGTCCCGACTTTTCGGGAAGAGCTTAAAAACCCTTTATGAGTGCCTCAGGCTGACTGTCTATAGTAACTCAGATTGGCAGCTTATAGTAAATCCGATTACTCCTATACTAACCGGAATATTTGAGAATATAAAATTGAAAAGAATGAAAGACGATAAGTTGAAACCGTGGATGAGAATATTACTGATTATATGCGGACTGGCTTTAGTTGCTGTTTTATTTGTGCCTATGTGGAGGATTGATCTGGTGGCACCGCAGTATCCTGAGGGATTGTGGCTGCTGATCTATCCCGATAAACTAGCCGGCAATGTAGATATCATCAATGGTTTAAACCATTATATAGGAATGAAGACATTACATACCGAAGATTTTATTGAGTTTACGGTATTGCCTTATATCATCGGATTTTTTGCGTTATTTTTTGTAGTTGCAGGTGTTATTGCAAGACGAAAATTAATTTATATACTCTTTATACTTTTCGTAAGCTTTGGTGTTTTGGCTATGTACGATTTCTGGAGATGGGAATATAATTATGGGCATAATTTAGATCCAAACGCAGCCATCATCGTACCAGGCATGGCGTACCAGCCACCGTTAATTGGATTCAAACAACTATTAAATTTTGGCGCTTACTCTTTCCCTGATATTGGTGGATGGATTTTTATTTCGGTTGGAGCGGTATTACTTTTTATGGTTGTGATGATTTGGCGTTCTGCAAAAAAAGGAAAAAGGAAATTTACCAAGGCTTTTATGGCCTTTAGTTTGCTTGCCATGATAACTTCCTGCAATACAGGCCCCGAGCCGCTTAAGACAGGTGTTGATAATTGCCATTTTTGCAAGATGACCATCAGCGACGTAAGGTTTGGTGCTGAGGTTGTGACAAAAAAAGGAAAGGTTTACAAATTTGATGATAGTAAGTGTATAATCAATTACCTGAACACAAAAGGTGTGGAATCAAAGGATATTAAGAACATGTACCTGACGAATTATTCAGGAACGCATCAGTTTATTGATGTAAACAATGCCTTGCTTTTGAAGGCGGAGGAACTGCGAAGCCCCATGGGCGGCAATGTTGCAGCATTTGATAATAAAGACAGCCTGGTCACTATTCAAAAACGTTTTAACGGAACCATCGTTAACTGGAATGACCTGTATAAACCTTGAAAAATTTAATCACCATATCGATACTTTTATTTTTTGCTTCATCGGTTTCTGCTAAAACAATTCATGTTGGTAAGCAGCAACATGTAAAAACCATTCAGGAGGCTTTATTAATTGCTGTGGATGGCGATACGGTGCTCGTAAATGCAGGACATTATCATGAGCAGAATATTGTAATCGATAAATCCATTTACCTGATTGGTGTTAATCATCCGGTGCTTGATGGGGATGATAAGTACGAGGTGATTTCAATTAAAACCGACGGTGTAACGGTTGATGGTTTTAAGATCATCAATTCAGGAATTTCAAGTATTGAGGATTATGCCGGTATAAAAGTGTATAACAGCCGAGATGCTGTTATTAGAAATAACATTTTAAATAACACATTTTTTGGCATTTATATCCAGTTTGGATTTGATTGCCTGATAGAAAACAATACCATCACGGCACACAGTGAAACTGATCAGGAGAGTGGCAACGGCATTCATTGCTGGAAAAGCGACAGTCTACGCATTTTGGGAAATATCATAACCGGCCACCGCGATGGAATTTATTTTGAGTTTGTGAAGAACTCTATTATCTGGCGCAATGTGGCGGAAAATAATCTCCGTTATGGTTTGCATTTTATGTTTTCGAATGATGATGCTTATATCTGCAATGTATTTAAGAATAACGGTGCAGGTGTGGCAGTAATGTTTTCGAAAGGGTTAAAGATGATCCACAATTATTTTGAAGAGAACTGGGGCGATGCTGCCTATGGTTTATTGCTGAAAGAGATCAGCGATGGATATATTGAGAATAATGTTTTTGAAAAGAATACTGCCGGTATTTTTATGGAAGGTGCAAGCCGCATCCACATGGAAAAAAATGTATTTAAAGACAATGGATGGGCCATGAAGATTCAGGCCAGTTGCATGGATGTTACTGTACACAATAACAATTTTAAAGGCAACAGCTTCGATGTAGGAACCAATGGTAGCCTGGTGTTAAACGATTTTTCCAACAATTATTGGGATAAATATGAAGGCTATGATCTGAATAAGGATAAGTTGGGAGATGTGCCATACAGACCGGTGAGTATGTATGCGATGATCATTGAGCAGAATCCCCCGGCAATGATCCTGTTTCGCAGCCTGATGTCGACGCTGCTGGACAAAACAGAAAAGATTTTACCATCACTTACACCTGAGAACTTAAAAGACGATCACCCATTAATGAAACCATTAGCATTATGATCATAGCAAGTAATGTATCGAAGCAATTTGGAAAATTAAAAGCACTGGATAATGTTTCTGTTAACTGTGCCAAGGGCGAATGTATTGCATTGATTGGTCCGAATGGCTGCGGTAAAACAACTTTTATTAAAAGCGTGTTGGGAATGGTGGTATGCGACAGTGGCTTTATCACTTTCAATGGAAAAAATATTAAACACGACTGGAAGTACCGGGAGAATATTGGCTATATGCCGCAGATAGGGCGCTATCCTGAAAGCATGACCATCGGCCAGGTATTGGATATGATGAAAGATATCCGTGGAAAGAAAAATGATAAACTGGATGAGGAACTGATCAATAAATTCGGACTGAATGAAATGTTGGGTAAACGAATGAGGACACTATCAGGCGGCACCCGCCAGAAAGTAAGTGCAGCACTGGCTTTCCTTTTTAATCCTGATGTGTTGATACTGGATGAACCAACCGCAGGACTTGATCCGGTTGCATCAGAAATACTAAAAGAAAAAATCATTGGCGAAAAAAATAAGGGCAAACTGGTATTGATCACTTCGCATATATTAAGCGAACTGGACGATTTGATAACCCAGGTGATTTATATGCAGGAAGGAAAACTCTGGTTTCATAAAAGTATCAGTGATCTTAAGGAAGATACTGGTGAAGAAAAATTATCCAGGGCTATTGCTAAAGTAATGATACAATAAAAGCGCATGAAGAAGATTATCAAATACGTAATTATAGATATACTCCGCAATAAGATTGTGCTGGCTTATACTGCATTCCTTTTATTAATATCCATCAGCATTTTTAACCTGGAAGATAATTCAGCAAAAGGACTATTGAGTTTGCTGAATATCATACTAATCATTGTTCCCCTGGTAAGCCTGTTGTTTCCGGCTATCTATGTATATAACAGTTCGGAGTTTTTAGAGCTGCTGGTCAGTCAGCCGCTTAAAAGAACAACAATCTGGCTTAGCTTGTTCACCGGCCTGGCAGCATCTATGGCTTTTGCTTTTTTTGTAGGCGCAGGTATTCCAATTCTGCTATATGAAGCAACGCCTACAGGATTTATGATGCTTGGCACGGGACTCTTATTGTCGGTAATATTTGTTGCAATCGCAATGCTGGCTGCTGTGAGGGCAAGAGATAAAGCAAAAGGTATTGGTGTGGTTATATTATTGTGGCTTTATTTCTCAATTATTTTTGACGGAATTATATTGTTTGTTCTTTTTCAGTTTGCCGATTATCCGTTGGAAAAACTGATGGTTGCTGCAACAGCATTTAATCCAATTGATTTAAGCAGGATACTCATTTTGTTAAAGATGGATGTATCTGCATTGATGGGTTATACAGGAGCCATATTTAAGGATTTTTTTGGAACGCAACTCGGTTTAGTTATTTCATTTTTGGTATTGATAACCTGGGTGTTTATTCCTACCTGGCTATCATTAAGAAAATTTAAACACAAAGATTTGTAATTATGAAGAGACATGAAGCAATAGCACCTTTATCCAGGGATCATCACGGCTCATTGATACTTGCCCAGTTGCTTAAAAAAAATGCACCCATGTACCGGGATATGCCTGATACTGCAAAGGATAAGGCCATGTATGCACAACAGCAGTTTGAAGAGCATATTAAAAAGCATTTTGAACACGAGGAAACGATGTTGGATAAAGCAAATACCTGTCATGCAGTAATAGATAGGCTCAGCGCTGAAATTAAAACCGAACACAAGGAATTAACCGCCCTGTTTAAATCACTTGATACTGCAACCGACCTCGAAAATACTATGGACATATTGGCCAATAAACTGGAAGAACACATACGTAAGGAAGAAAGGGTATTATTTCCATTGCTGCAGGAGCATTGCAGTAAAGAACTGCTGGAGGAAATCTATCAGCTGCTACATTAAACATTCACACATGAAAAAAGATATTGAATCAAGAAAAGATATTGAAATACTGGTTGATGAATTCTACACCAAAATAAAAAAAGATGACCTGGTAGGATTTATATTTTCAGATATAGCACGGGTGAACTGGGAGAAACACCTGCCCATCATGTACGATTTTTTTGAGAACATGTTATTTTATACCGGCAACTATACCGGTAACCCGATGGAACTGCATAAACATATCAACCGCTTGTTTCCCTTAACTGGGGAGCATTTCACCCGGTGGATTCTTTTATTCAATACCACAGTTGATGAATTGTTTGCAGGTAAAATTGCCGAACTTGCAAAACAAAGGGCTAAAAGCATTGCTGCCGTCATGCAAATAAAAATTGCAGACGAAGAATCTTCTTCTAATAAAATATTCTGATAAAAAATGCACAAACATACATTGTGCATTTTTTATTTGAAGAGTAAAGAGATTTTATTTTGCGGGTGGTAATAGAACTCCATCTATAACATGAATAATTCCATTTGAAGCAGGTATTGTAGCAATGATCTTTGCCGTACCGTTAACATAAATACCATCTGCTTTTTTACTGATGGTAATATTGCCGCCATCTACCTGTCCGATGGTTTGTCCATCCTGAAACATTTCGGGCTTAAATACTCCAAGTGAAACATGATATTGAAGGATGGTGGTCAGGTCATCTTTCTTTTCGGGTTTCAATAAACCATCAACAGTACCGGCTGGTAACTTATCAAATGCTGCATTGGTTGGAGCAAAAACAGTAAAAGGCCCGGTTGTGCTTAAAACATCAACCAATTCAGCAGCTTTAACTGCAGCAACCAGTGTGGTATGATCTTTACTTCCAATAGCAACCTGTACCACATTCTTAGCCGACATTTCATCCTGCACACCCGATTGTCCAGTGTTGGTATTATTGTCTGCCGCTCTGGCTGTGTTGCCTGTTTCAGTTTCATTATTGTTGCAGGCCATGGCAACAAGCAAAAAACTAACTGCCAGTGTTGTTTTAATTCTATTTCTCATAATATTTATTTTTTATGCCGTAAAACTAAAAAAGAGAAGATATGCAGTTTATGAGCATAATCACATTTGTATTAAATATGACGAAGAACATATTTCTACTTAGCTTTTTAAACGCAGTATTTAGGGTGAGGATCATTTAATGATAAAAATCATATTTGTGTTTGACGCTCCTCATAGATATACCTACAGCTATTCCTGACTTTTGAATAAATTATTTATTATGACATGTAATGTTGGAAAAACCGATAGAATAGTAAGATACACTTTAGGACTGGCAATTGCCGCACTGGGAATTTATTTTAAAAGTTGGTGGGGATTGGTAGCATTGGTGCCATTGCTTACTGGTGCAATTTTATTTTGCCCGTTATATAAGTTTTTCGGATTGAACACCTGTTCTACCAAAAGTGTTCAGTAGTTTCTGTTTAATTTACCCCGCCGCATATTCTTATGTGGCGGCTTTTTTATTTTAAAAGCACAATTATCAATAAAACTAAATCCATAACTATTACTTGTTTTCATTGCGGAGATATTTGTAATGATCTGACT
>JBBSJI010000076.1:0-13429 GCA_038257425.1 Chitinophagales bacterium | reverse complement strand
GACCTATTAAATTCTATGCTGTTGAAGAACCATTTTTTACTTCTTTGATAAGATTTAAAAAGTACGTAAAAATTAGATGATTAGAAAAGAAATGCTGAAATGCCTGCCCGGATGAAAACCGTTCGGACTGGCATAATTACAAATGTTGATAAAAGAAGGGTGAGGTAAAATGAATAAAAGATTAGTCATACTGGGTGCAGGTGAAAGCGGGGTTGGCACAGCCTTGCTTGCACAGCAAAAGGGGTATGATGTATTTGTAAGTGATGGAGGAGCTATAAAGGAACATTACAGGATGGAATTACAAATGAATAAAATTGAGTTTGAGGAAAATCAGCATACAACAGAAAAAATATTGAATGCCGATGAAGTGATGAAAAGCCCGGGTATTACCGAAAAAAATGAATTGGTAAAACAGGTAAGAGCAAAGGGAATTGCAGTGATCAGTGAAATTGAATTCGCATACCGCTACAAAGGCAACAGCAGGATAATTGCAATTACCGGCAGCAATGGAAAAACAACAACAACTGCATTAACCTATCATATATGTAAAACTGGTGGTGCCGATTGTGCCATGGTTGGTAATGTGGGTTTTTCATTTGCAAAGCAGGTGGCGCTGCAGCCCAAAGCATTATATGTGGCGGAGATCAGTTCTTTTCAGCTGGATGATATTAAAACATTTCGTCCTGATGTAGCTGTAATGACAAATATCACCGAAGACCACCTTGACAGGTATGAATACAAATTTGAAAATTATATAAACAGTAAGTTCCGGGTTGTGATGAATCAGCAGGAAGAAGATGTTTTTATTTATAATATCGACGACGCAATAACTGTGAAAAGCATAAACAATTATCCCATTAAATCAACACTAGCCCCCATTACCATGAGTAAACAACTGCCACAAGGAGCCTATTTGCTGAATGCGAAAATGCACCTAAAATGGAAAAGCGAAGAAATGCAAATGAGTATCGAAGATTTTGCCCTAAAGGGAAAACACAATCAATATAACAGTATGGCTGCAAGCCTTGCTGCTACTGCGGTAGACATCAGGAAAGAAAAAATTCGGGAGGCCTTGCAAACCTTTGAGAGTCTGGAACACAGGATGGAATCAGTGGCTGTTATCAGGAACGTTGAATTTATTAACGACAGTAAAGCGACGAATGTTAACAGCACCTGGTTTGCTTTGGAGAGTATGGAAAAACCGGTGATCCTGATACTGGGCGGTGTAGATAAGGGCAACGACTATGCTTTATTGGCAGAGTTGGTAAAAGAGAAAGTTAAAGCCATTGTTTGTATGGGTACAGAAAACAGGAAAATTCATGAGGCATTTGGTGATATGGTCCCCCTGATGGTGAATACCGAAAATGCAAAAGATGCTGTGCAGTCTGCATTTCATTTTGCAAGCAAAGGCGATGTGGTTTTATTAAGCCCTGCCTGTGCCAGTTTCGACCTGTTTAAAAATTATGAGGACAGAGGAAACCAGTTCAAACAAGCGGTGAAGGAATTATAACTTCATGGCGAGGAGGTACGACGAAGCCATCTCCTGAAAAAAAATTTGATGCTGAGAAAAAATTTTGAAGGTGGATTGCAGAATAGAAAAATAAATGTTGAAATACTTAATTACAAATCTTGATTAAAAAATAAATGCCCGGCCTCTCCCGATGAATATCGGGAGAACGAGGGTGAGGCCTTATGTCAGAACAAGTAAACATAAAAGATTTTTTTACACCTAACATCAGTAACATGGGTGGCAATTTGGTAAATAGAACCAAAGGTGACCGTGTTATCTGGGGTATTGTAATTATTCTCACACTGGTGAGTTTGCTGGTTGTATATAGCAGCACAGGTTCACTGGCATATAAATACAGCAGGAGTACCGAAAGTTATTTGTTCAAACAATTTGGATTTATCATCCTGGGGGTATTGATCATTTATTTTGCACACCGCGTTAACTATACCATTTATTCAAGGATAGCTTTTCCTTTATTTATTGTTTCTATTTTATTGTTAGTCTACACGATCTTTTTTGGTCAAACATTAAATGCCGGCACACGTTGGATAAAGTTGCCGGTCATCAATATGACCTTCCAGACATCGGACCTGGCAAAACTGGCGCTATTCATGTATTTAAGCCGGCAGTTGAGTCGTAAACAGGCGGTAATTAAAGATTTTAAAAAGGGATTTTTGCCAATTATTATTCCAGTTGTTATCATTTGTTTATTGATTGCCCCTTCAAATCTTTCAACAGCTTTACTCATAGGTGGAACAAGTATCCTTGTCATGTTTATAGGCAGGGTTAGTACCAAACATATTCTGCTTACCATCGGTATTTTAATGATTCCAATAGTTATATTATTTTCTGTTGCAGTAAGCACCTACGATAAAAAAGAACAGCGGGCTAAAGATATACCAGCCGTGTTTTCAGTAGGCCGTGTACCAACCTGGATCAGCCGTATTCAAACATTCATGTATAGCAGCAAGGAAGATGCTAATGAAAAACTGTTCCAGATAAACCAGGCGAAGATCGCTATTGCAAAAGGAAGCTGGTTTGGCCTTGGACCAGGCAACAGCCAGGCCCGTAATTTCCTGCCGCACTCTTACAGCGATTTTATTTTCGCCATCATATTGGAAGAGTATGGATTGCTTGGCGGTACATTCATGGTTTTCATTTATTTATTATTCCTGTATCGCTGTATCCGGTTGTACCGTAAATGTCCATTTGCATTTGGCGCATTTCTGGCGTTGGCATTAAGTTTTATGCTGGTGATTCAGGCCATTGCCAACATGGGTGTTAATGTAAATATTTTTCCAAACACCGGTGTTACGTTGCCACTGGTAAGCATGGGTGGCAGTAGTTTTTTATTCACCTGTTTATCAATTGGTATTATTTTAAGCGTAGCAAGAAATGTGGAGCAGTTGGAAGGAGAACCCCCTCCGCCCCCTGAAGGGGGAACTTTGGCGTAGGCCGATGTAGGTTTAGTTATATAATTAAAGAGAATAAATGAATGAAGAAAAAGCAGATAGCAACAATATAGGTTCCCCCTTTAGGGGGACAGGGGGTATTATTATCGCAGGCGGCGGAACAGGCGGACATATTTTTCCGGCAATAGCAATTGCAAACGCCATTTTAAAACAGCAACCTCAAACTGAAATTTTGTTTGTAGGTGCCAAAGGAAAAATGGAAATGGAAAAAATACCGCAGGCAGGATTTGTAATTGAAGGGTTGGATATAGCAGGATTTAACAGAAGTTCTTTGATAAAAAATATTGGATTACCATTTAAACTGCTAAAAAGTTTTTTGCAGGTAAGAAGCATTTTTAAATCTTTTAAACCAACTGTTGTGATCGGAGTGGGAGGTTATTCCAGTTTCCCCGTACTCAGGTTTGCACAGGCAAAAGGAATTCCTTCTTTCATTCATGAGAGTAATTCATTTGCCGGTAAAAGCAATATCATGTTAGGGAAAAAGGCTACTAAGATCTTTGTTGCCAGCGATGGAATGGAAAAATTCTTTCCTGCAAATAAAATAATTGTAAGTGGTAACCCGGTAAGAACCAGTATCTCAAAAAGTACAATAAGCAGGGAAGAAGGAATAAAATTCTTTGGATTAGATTCTGCTAAAAAATCGGTATTGAGTATTGGGGGCAGCCTGGGTGCCAAGAGTATTAATGAAGCATTGGATAAAAACCTTGACCAGTTTGAGAAGCATGACCTGCAGTTAATCTGGCAAACCGGTAAGCCTTATGCAGCCAGGGCAAAAGAAAGTACTAATGGTAAAGCCAATATCTGGGCAAATGAATTTATCACCCAGATGGAATATGCCTATGCTGCAGCAGACCTGGTGATCAGCCGGAGTGGCGCAATGGCCATTGCTGAATTATGTGTGATGAAGAAGGCGGTGATCTTAGTGCCTTTTCCTTTTGCAGCAGAAGATCATCAAACCGTGAATGCACAAAATTTAGTTAATAAAAAAGCAGGCATAATGATAAAGGATAACGAGACGTTGAGTTTATTGGTATCATCCATTATTTCTTTATCAAAAGATGAAGAGAAACAACTTGAATTAAAAAACAATATCGGCAAACTGGCAATTACAAATGCAGATGAAATTATTGCAACAGAAATTTTGAAAAGTATTTAATGACTGAGTTAGATAATATAAAACGGGTTTATTTTTTAGGGATTGGCGGTATTGGTATGAGTGCATTAGCCAGGTACTTTAATTCAAAAGGAGTTATTGTAAGCGGATATGATAAAACAGAAACCACTTTAACAAAGCAATTAGTGGCAGAAGGAATTTCGGTTCATTATGAAGATAATATTGAGTTCATTGACAAGGCGGCTGAATTGGTAGTATACACACCTGCTGTACCAAAAGATCATGAAGAGCTGAATTATTTTTTGCAGCATAATTATAAGCTTGTTAAGCGCAGCGAAGTGCTTGGTGCTATAACGAACAGTACTTATAATATCTGTATTGCCGGTACGCATGGTAAAACAACAACCAGTACCATGGTTGCACATATACTCAGGTACAGTGGATATGGGTGTAACGCTTTTTTAGGAGGTATTGCTGTTAATTATGATGCTAACTTCTGGAGCAGCGAAAAAAATGTTTCGGTTGTAGAAGCTGATGAGTACGACAGAAGTTTTTTGAAATTAAGTCCTGATGTTGCCATCATCAGTTCCATGGACCCCGATCACCTGGATATTTATGGTACCGCCGAAAATATGGAACAGGCGTTCATAGATTTTTCAGCAAGGATAAAGCCCGGTGGTTTATTGCTGAGTAAGTACGGACTTAAAAGAACAGATGATCTGAAAGCGGATGAGCACCTCAGCTTTCATCTGCATAACGAGAACGCAAGTATATATGCGGCCAATGTGAAAATGCAGAACGGGAGTTACCAGTTTGATGCGGTAATGCAGTATTGGGAATTGCGGGATGTAGTTTTAAACATGGGTGGACTGCATAATATTGAGAATATGATCGCAGCAATTTCTGTGGCGCATTACCTGGAAATTAACAATGATAAAATAAGGGAAGCAGTTGCTGCTTTCAAGGGAGTAAAAAGAAGGTTTGAATATATTATTAAGAATGAGGAGCAGGTGATGGTAGATGATTATGCACATCATCCCGAAGAGTTGAGGGCATTGTTAACCGGTGTAAAAGCATTGTTCCCGGGTAAAAAATGCACAGTGATATTTCAGCCGCACCTGTTCAGCCGCACAAAAGATTTTGCTGATGACTTTGCAAAATCGCTTGACCTGGCAGATGAAGTGATATTGCTGCCCATTTATCCGGCCAGGGAATTACCGATGGAAGGGGTAACCAGTGAGTTGATATTGAACAAAATGAAAAGCAATAATAAAAAGGTATTAGAAAAAGAAGAGCTGGTAGCGTGGGCACAAAATTATAAAACGGGATTATTGATAACAGCAGGCGCAGGAGATATTGATACATTGGTTGAACCGATAAAAAATATAATAAGTAAGAATTGACGCTTAACAAACGATATAGCTTTAAAAATATAATGCTTGCAACCGTGTGGATCGTGCTTGGAGGAGCCACTGTTTTTTTACTGGCAGCAGCCATAAAAAGCAAGCCCCGACATATGTGTAAAGATGTTGAAATAAATATCCATGGAGTAAGCAATAATTTTTTTGTAGATAAAAAAGATATTCTGAATACGATTAAAACTTTTGAACAGGCGAATCCTGTTGGTAAGTCTATAGGTTCTTTCAATCTGCAAAGAATGGAAAAGGAACTTGAAAAGAATGTATGGATAAAATCTGCAGAAATGTTCTTTGATAACAATGAAATATTACAGGTTGTTGTGCACGAAAGGGAACCTGTTGCAAGGGTTTTTACAACAGCAGGCACAACTTTTTATATTGATGAGGAACTGGCTATATTGCCTTTGAGCGATAAATTCTCTGCAAGGTTGCCGGTATTCACCAGCTTCCCATCAGATAAAAAAATATTGTCAAAGGCCGATAGCAGTTTATTGAATGATATTAAAACGATCAGCATAGCCCTGCAAAAAGATTCTTTCTGCATGGCGATGGTGGAGCAGGTAGATATTACAAGGGAACGCATTTTTGAAATGGTGCCTAAGATCGGTAACCAGCTGATCGTTTTTGGTGATGCAACAGATACGGATACTAAATTGGAAAAGCTTAAACTTTTTTATAAAGAAGTGATGGTAAAGGCTGGATGGAATAGTTACAGCAGCATTAATGTAGAGTATAAGAACCAGGTGGTTGCCAAAAGAAGAGGTGCAGAAGACATTGCTGCAGATTCCTTACGCACCCTGCATATTATGCAGCTGATAGCAGAGCGGGCGCAAAAAGCAGCAGGAGATTCTTTACAAACTATTCAACCCGATACTAAAACGAATACGGTTGACAGCAGCATGATACAGCAATCTATACAACGTGATGAAGCTTTTGAATCGCCCGCTGTAAATGATGAAGCGGTGCAACCTGTAATTCAAAAATATACACCGGTAATTATTAAATATACACCGGGTGTAGTGAAGAAAGAAAATACAACAATTGTAAAAGCGCAGCAAAAAACTGTTGCACCAAAGAAAACCGTTACACAACCAAAGGCAACAATGCCTAAAAGAAACGAATATTGACACAAGTTTATAGTTCATTGTTTATTGTTCATAGAAGAAGCAGAAAAAATTGCAGATAACTATTAACCATTAACAATGAACCATCAACCAACTAAACACAAACACAAAACATACAATTATGAATCAGGAACAACCCATCATCGTAGGTCTCGATATCGGCACAACAAAAATTGCTGCCATAGCCGGACGTAAAAATGAGTACGGCAAGCTGGAGATACTTGGCTTTGGCCGTGCCAACAGTAATGGTGTACAACACGGCATGGTGTTGAACATCGATCAAACCATCAAGGCCATTGAAATGGCTTTAAAAAACTGTTACGACTCCAATCCTAACCTGGAGATAGGAGAAGTGTATGTTGGTATTGCTGGTCATCACATAAAAAGTTTACAAACTCGTGGTGATATTGTCCGCCAGAGTATCGAGGAAGAGATAAGGCAGGAAGAGATCGACAGGTTGGTTGCTGATCAGTACAGAACCTATATCCCGGCAGGAGACCAGATTATTGATGTGATACCGCAGGAATTTACGGTAGATAATTTCCAGAATATTCCAAACCCCATTGGTTACAGTGGTGTAAAAGTGGGCGCTAATTTTCATATCATTACCGGCGATAAAAATGCAATCAGAAATATAAATCGCAGCGTTGATAAAGCCGGGCTTATCACAAAGGACTTAGTTCTGCAACCACTTGCCTCTGCAGCCGCTGTAATGTGCGATCAGGACCTGGAAGCTGGTGTCGCCATCGTTGATATTGGTGGCGGCACTACCGACCTTGCTGTTTTTTATGAAGGTATTTTAAAACACACAGCTGTAATTCCTTTTGGTGGAGAGAATATCACCAATGATATCAAGAATGGCTTAGGAGTTTTAAAAACACAGGCGGAGCAAATGAAAATACAGTTTGGTAGTGCATTAAGTGATGAAGCAAAAGCTAATGCATTTATTACCATTCCCGGCTTACGTGGTATGGCGCCCAAAGAGATATCTGTAAAAAATCTTGCAGGTATTATCCAGGCACGTATGAGTGAGATCATGGATTTTGTTACCTATCATTTAAAGCAGGTTGGTTTGGATACCAGGATGCTTAATGGCGGTGTAATATTGACTGGCGGCGGATCTCAATTAAAACATTTGATACAGCTAACTGAATATGTAACCGGTTTAAATGCAAGGATCGGCTATCCTAACGAACACCTGGCAGGCGGACATATTGAGGAACTGGCTAAACCAATGTACAGTACCTGTATTGGTTTAATATTAAAAGGATATAATGATTATGAGAATAAGAACAAGCAATTTGATGAGCAGTTTAAAAGAGTGGAAGTGCCGGGTTCTTTACAGCAGCAACCTGTTGATGAAACACTTGATGTGGTGAATGAAAATGGTCCGGTAAAAGTTAAGCAACGCAAATCGCTTAAAAATTTTATGGATGGATTTAAGAACGGATTGATAGACCTGTTCAAAGAAGAAGAAGATGCAAAGCTTTAACGTCATTGCGAGGAGGAACGACGAAGCAATCTGCTGAATAGAATGCTAAAGTTGAATGAAAAGGAGAGGCCCGACCGATGAATAAAGAAACAACTGTACAAGAGTGCGACGCAACGATGATGACCAGAGAATAAATGCTGGTAACAAAAAAATAAAATAAAGATTTAATTTAAAAATAACATGCTTAAAAAAGAAAAAATACACTGAATTAAGAAACTGCCAAGTTCCAGTTCCCTCTCCTTTGGAGAGGGGTTGGGGTGAGGCCTTACTAACCCATTAATTAATAAACGCAGCGTTGTAAAATGCAGGCGTTGTAAAAAAAAACTATGATACATTTTGATTTGCCAAAAGATCAATCCTCCATCATCAAGGTAATTGGTGTGGGCGGCGGCGGAAGCAATGCGGTAAACCACATGTTTTCGCAAAATATCGAGGGCGTGAATTTTATCATCTGCAATACAGATGCACAGGCCATTGCACAAAGCAATGTTCCTAATAAAATTCAGCTTGGTCCGCATTTAACTCAGGGGCTGGGTGCAGGCGCCAACCCCGCTATTGGCCGACAGGCAACAGAAGAAAGCCTTGAAGAAATAAAACGGATCCTGGAAGTAAATACCAAAATGGCATTTATTACTGCAGGCATGGGCGGCGGTACCGGTACAGGTGGTGCACCCATACTGGCCAAGATCTGTAAAGACCTGGGCATATTAACAGTAGGGATAGTTACTACACCATTTGCCTATGAGGGCAAAAAAAGAATTGCACAGGCCGAAGAGGGTGTGCGGTTGTTGAAAGATCATGTTGATACGTTGTTGGTCATCAGCAATGATAAACTGCGTCACCAGTTTGGTAATTTAAAAATGAAAGAAGCATTTGCTAAAGCAGATAATGTTTTGGCAACAGCTGCAAAATGTATAACTGATGTAATTAACAGTACCGGACAGATCAACGTGGATTTTGCCGATGTATGCACCGTAATGATTAACGGAGGTGTGGCCATTTTAGGCAGTGCAGCAGAAGAAGGAGAAGAAAGAGCACAAAACGCTATTGAAAATGCCATCAATTCGCCACTGCTTAATGATAATGATATAAGAGGGGCTAAATGGATATTAATAAATATTAATTCAGCCGAAGGTGAGCATGAGTTTACCATGGATGAGGTTGAGGTTATCCAGAATTATTTATTAAGCCAGGCTGGTGAGGATACAGACGTGATATTAGGACTTGGATATGATAACAGTCTGGGTGCTAAAATAGGAATAACACTGATTGCAACGGGGTTCGATCATAAAGATCCTTTTGTAAAAAAGACTGAAATAAAAGAAGAGAAGAAAGATGAAAAAATTGTAATGACTCTTGAGATGCCGGTTAAAGAAGAGAAAGCTATTGTAAAGCAGCCGGTATTGCAATTTGAAAAAGACGAGGATGAAGCAATAGCTGAAATTACGGAGCAGCCCGTAATGCTGGCTGTTGAAGATGAGCTGATGCCTGTATTGAAAGAAAGCAGCGTGGACATAATTGAAGTACAATTACCAAGTAAAACTACGGGGGATAAGTTGAATGAAGAACCGGTGTTTTTTGAAATATCTTCGGCCAACGATCAAATTCCTGTAATTGAATTTGATATCCCACAAAGTCCTCCACCCGTTGATAAACCAGCAAAAACAAAAGATCAAAAAGAATTTACTGAAGTAGATAAAAATGCTAGCACCCCTCCTTCGTCTGGAGGGTACCTGGCTAAACCTTTGCAGATTTATGTAGAGGAGAAGCCAAAACCAGAATCCAATTCGATTGATGAGCTACCGCCATTGCAGCTGAAAGAACAGGAAGACGAACCTGTTATTGAAATGCAGTTGGTGGTTAAATCCCATCAAGCGGCGGAGGAAGAGCAACATGTACAAACAACTCAGCCCATCATGATTTCCGATGTTGAGGAGCCTGCCATGCAGGACGAAACAGAGGATCTTCGGCGCAGGGCGATAGATCGGATTGCAAAACTGCGTAACCTGTCGTTCAACATTAACGCAGCCGATCCTAACAATGAGTTTGAAACGGTGCCTGCTTACCTTCGCCGCAATATGGAATTACACAATTCCATTGCCGACGTTGAAAGTTTTTACAGCAACTATACTGTAAAGTCGGATGACAACAACCAGGCAGAAATAAGCACCATTAACAGCTTTTTAGAAGGTAAAAAACCTGATTAAAATATTGTTCCGTTGAGGATGGTCCTGAGCGGAGCCGAAGGATGTTTGTGTTTGGTATTTTGAGTAAAATAGCCCCCCGGTTTATCGGGGGGCTTCTTTTTGGAGTTGCTTTTATTTTTTCATTGATGATGCAATATCAGACCTTATTACGTATGTACACCAATTTAATTCCGGTTTTATCTGTTTCCCTTTTATCAATTTCAAACTGCGGTGCTGATTTGATTAAAGGCGTAAGTTTTTGAAAACCATAATTCCTGGGATCAAAATTGGGTTGTTTTTTCAAGATCAGGTTTCCAACATCTCCTAAAAATGCCCAGCCGTTTTCATCTGCAAGATCGTTAATGGTATGTGCAATTAATTTAAGTGTTTCTTTATTCAGCTTATCTACCAATGCTTTTGGTTTTGGATTGCTGGATTTTGTTTTAGTTGTACTTGGTTCCTCAGTCTCTGCACCAAATACCGGGATGATCTCCATGTAAATGAATTTATCGCAGGCCACGATAAAAGGATTGGGTGTTTTCTTTTGCCCGATGCCAAATACTTTCATGCCGGCTTCTCTTAATCTTGTTGCCAGGCGGGTAAAATCACTGTCGCTGCTGATGATGCAGAAGCCATCTACCTTGCCTGAATATAAAATATCCATGGCATCGATGATCAATGCGCTGTCGCTGCTGTTTTTACCGCTGGTATAACTGTATTGCTGAATGGGGGTGATGGCATTTTCAAGTAAAACATTCTTCCAACCGCTTACGGTGGGTTTTGTCCAGTCGCCATAAATGCGTTTAAAAGTAGGCGTGCCGTATTTGGTAATTTCTTCCATCACACCTTTTACATTGCTGTAAGGCACATTGTCGGCATCAATTAAAACCGCCAGGCGGATATCTTTTTGTATTTCCATAAAATAAATGTTGCTGTAAGGTAAAACTTTTTAAACTTATCTATCCATTGATATAAAGCTCTTCCACCTTCTTACGTGCCCAGGGTGTTTTGCGTAAAAATTTAAGACTGGAGTTTATGCTTGGATTGCTTTTAAAGCAGTTGATGGGTATGAGCTTAGCAAGTTCCTCCCAGCCATACATCTCTACCAGATGAGTTATAATCATTTCAAGTGTTTTGCCGTGTAGAGGATCGTTAGATGTGGACTGTTTCATCAGCTTTAATGGATTGTGATTTCTGCCCTGTTATCATTATACCAATCATCATTACCAGCGCCGATAATAATACAACCTGTAGGATGAGTGATTTATTTACAAGCGAAATTTGTTGTGCCGGAACAATTGATAAAAAAAGCAGGATGTTGATCAATCCTCTTGGAGCAATAAACAACATGGGGAATAAAGGTATTTTGAATAATTTGAATTGAATGGCACGGATTATTAATGCCGCTGATACAATAGCTGCAGCCCACAGGAAAGTATCGGCGTTTAAGATATCTGCTGTTTCTATCAGGTAACCAAACAATAAAAAGAAAACGGTGCGTATTAAAAAAGTGCCTTCAGTTGTAAGGTCCTTGAATTTGTGTACTTCTTTATTTAATGCATCAGGCTTTAACCTGTTTATCCAATTAAATCTTTTTAACTCATCCAGGTTACCCAGGAACAGGCCAAAGATCAGGATAAAAATAAGAGCCGGTAAATGATAAAGCTTGGCTATGGCATAAATAAGCAGTATCAGTAAAATGATGGGTACAAATTTAATATGGTGATCAATTTTGCTCAGTAGAAAAGCCAATAAGATGGTTGCGATAAACGAAACAGTGATCATGATCAGCAACTGCAAAACAGATTCACCAATGCTGTGCGATTCATTCAATTCAGTCAATGCAATGAAATTAAAAAAGATAACGCCAAAAATATCGGATAAGCTGCTTTCATAAGTGATGAATTCTTTGTTAGCAGCACTTAAATATTTTACGCTGGGTATGGCAATGGCACTGCTGATAATGCATAGTGGTACAGCATTTGTCAATGCATCTGTAAGCGAAAGTGCGGGAAGAAAATATTGAAATGCATAGGCCAGCAAAAAAGCAAGAGCTAAAATGGGTAACAATGCAGCAATAAAGGATTTTTTTATTACCTGCATTTTAGACCGGTTCAGTTCCAGTTCAAGTGACCCTTCAAGTACAATGAGTATAAGCCCGATTATACCAAAAATAGGTAACAGTGGAGTCAGGTCGGGGATATTGATCTTAAATGCAACGGCCAGTTGACGAACTCCCCAACCCATCACTAATAAAAATATTACAGAGGGTATTCGCGTTTTTGAAGAAGTAAGATCAAAAATGTAGGCAATTAGTAATAATGCACATATAGTAATGATGATTGCTGATGTCATGCCTAAAGATAATGTAAAACGCCCGGCTAATAAAACCGGGCGCTGTTATGAAATAGATAAATGAATTATAATCCCATTTTCTTTTTAAGATTCTCATCAATAGCATCTAAAAATTCTTCGGTGTACAAATAATGCTCACCATGGTTTACTTTATTACCATGAATACAAACCGCCAGATCTTTTGTCATTTTACCGCTTTCAACGGTTTCAATACAAACTGCTTCCAGTGCATTACAAAAATCAATCAGCGGTTGGTTGCTGTCTAATTTACCACGAAAGGCAAGGCCTCTTGTCCAGGCAAATATAGAAGCGATAGGGTTGGTTGATGTTGGTCTGCCGGCCTGGTGCTCCCTGTAGTGGCGGGTTACCGTGCCATGTGCAGCTTCAGCTTCCATGGTGCTGCCATCGGGCGTAACCAATACAGATGTCATTAAACCTAAAGAACCAAATCCTTGTGCAACCGTATCGCTCTGCACATCACCATCATAATTTTTACAGGCCCAAACAAAATTACCGTGCCATTTTAAAGCACTGGCAACCATATCATCAATTAGTCGATGCTCGTAAGTAATACCAGCAGTATCAAAATCTTTTTTAAATTCATTTTGATAAACCTCTTCAAAAATATCTTTAAAACGGCCGTCGTATTTTTTAAGAATGGTATTTTTTGTAGAAAGATATAAAGGCCATTTTTTGCTAAGCGCCATGTTAAAACAACTTCTTGCAAAACCATAAATACTTTCGTCGGTATTGTACAT
>JBBSJI010000075.1:0-13433 GCA_038257425.1 Chitinophagales bacterium | reverse complement strand
TGCAACTACATACCGTAAATACAAATTCTTCCTTAAGGGGAGTTCTGTATACTACGGCCAGCCTGTTGCTGTTTACTCCCAGATCCCGACGTGGATGCTGATAGGACGAGTAGCTAAAACCTGCCCCTGTCAGTGAAAAAATCCCCAAAAAATTTCTTTTAATATCTTTCCATTAACGCTTTCAATTTTTTACAATTGGAAAACAGTAATATTATTATTAAGGTTGCTACAGCAACCGATACTCATTTCGCTAAAACCATTACCGATGAAATGGAAGCTTCGGCAAAGGCCCGGGGAACTGGTATTGCCAAACGTTCGCCTGAATACATTGAACAGAAAATGATCGAAGGTAAATCGGTTATAGCAGTAACTACTGATGGTGATTGGGTAGGTTTTTGCTACATAGAAGTGTGGGAGCATAACAAGTTTGTTGCCAACAGCGGCCTGATCGTTTCCCCTGCATACCGTAAAACAGGTGTTGCAAAAGGCATTAAGCAGCGGATCTTTGAACTGAGCCGGGAGAAATATCCTGATTCAAAAATATTTGGATTAACAACAGGCCTTGCGGTAATGAAAATAAATTCCGACCTGGGCTATGAGCCGGTGACCTATTCGGAACTTACTACCGATGAGCAGTTCTGGGCTGGCTGCAAAAGCTGTGTTAACTACGATATCTTAATGAGTAAGGATCGGAAGAACTGTATGTGTACGGCCATGCTTTTTGATCCTGAAGACCATTATACACCCGAAGAAACCAAAACAGAATTTAAAAAGCAATCAAAATTGTACGAACGTTTTATGCGGATAAAGCAAAGCAGGATGATGAAGTTCTTACAAAAGAAGCAGGGTGGTACATCAAGATCACTGCTTCGTCTTTTTTTTAATCTTTTAAATTAGTTAATCATGAGTAAAAAAGTTGTGCTGGGATTTAGCGGTGGTTTAGATACAACATACTGTGTAAAATACCTCACTGAAGAAAAAGGCTATGAGGTACATTCTGTGATCGTGAACACAGGAGGATTTACAGCCGATGAATTACAAAAAATAGAAGAGCATGCCTATAAACTTGGCGTGAAATCACATACTGCTATCAATGCAATAAAAAGTTATTACGACAGGATAATTAAGTTTCTCGTTTTTGGAAACGTATTAAAGAACAATACTTATCCTTTAAGTGTTGGTGCCGAAAGATTAAGCCAGGCAGTTTTTATTGCAGAGCATGTACAGCATCTTAATGCCGATATTGTTGCTCATGGCAGCACCGGTGCCGGTAACGACCAGGTGAGATTCGATATGATTTTTAATATTCTCATTCCGGGAGTAGAAATATCTACACCAATAAGAGATCTGAAATTAAGTCGTGAAGATGAGATAGCTTATTTGAAAAATAAAGGCGTTGACATGAATTTTGAGAAGTCAATGTATTCAATCAATAAAGGATTGTGGGGTACCAGCGTTGGCGGAAAAGAAACATTGAACAGCAAAGGCATGCTGCCTGAAGAGGCATGGCCAACGCAGGTTACAGAGACAAAGTCAAAATCGGTTGAACTTGAATTTGTAAAAGGAGAATTAGTTGGAATTGATGGCAATACATTTGATCATCCAACGGAAGCTATTCAGCATTTGCAAACCATTGCAGGGCCTTTTGGTATCGGCAGGGATATTCATGTGGGCGATACTATTATAGGAATTAAAGGCCGTGTTGGTTTTGAAGCAGCAGCACCAATGGTAATTTTAAAAGCACACCATGCTTTGGAAAAACATGTGCTCACCAAATGGCAATTGAACTGGAAAGACCAGCTGGCGCTTTTTTATGGTAACTGGCTGCATGAAGGGCAGATACTGGACCCGGTGATGAGAGACATTGAAGCTTTCTTCGAAAGATCGCAGGAAAATGTTACAGGCAAAGTATTTGTTGAACTGATGCCTTATCGTTTCCAGATAACCGGCATTGAATCTGCATTTGACCTGATGAGCAGCAAATTTGGAAAGTATGGCGAAATGAATAATGGCTGGACAGGAGATGATGTAAGAGGATTCTCTAAAATATTCGGCAACCAGACGATGATCTATAATGCAGTAAAACAATCAGCAGATGGCAGGTAAAATTAAAGTTGGCATCATTGGCGGCGCAGGGTACACCGGTGGCGAGCTCATAAGACTATTGGTTAATCATCCCAATGCAGAAATTGTTTTTGTGAACAGCAACAGCAATGCTGGCAAATTTGCATACGAGGTACATAAAGACTTGCAGGGAGATATTAAGCTGAAGTTTACATCAACAATAAACCAAAAAATTGATGTATTGTTTTTGTGTGTAGGTCACGGCGATGCCATTAAATTTTTGACCGAAAATAAAATTGATGAGAAAATAAAGATCATTGACCTGAGCCAGGATTTCAGGTTAGGAAAAACAACAGGAAAAAGAAAATTTGTTTATGGTTTACCTGAGTTGAATAAAACACAGATTAAAAAAGCAAAAAATATTGCAAATCCCGGCTGCTTTGCCACAGCAATCCAATTGGGCTTATTGCCATTGGCAAAAGCAGGATTGTTAAAGGAAATTCATACAACTGGCATTACGGGCTCCACTGGGGCAGGGCAGGGACTGAATACCACATCGCATTTCAGCTGGCGTGCAAATAATATCCAGGCTTATAAAACATTAACGCATCAGCACAATGCCGAAATAGTGCAGTCAGTAAATTCGCTTCAATCAAGTTCCCCTTTAGGGGCGGAGGGGTTGAATTTTATACCTTGGCGGGGAGATTTTACCAGAGGCATTTTTATCAGTTCTCAAATTAAATGCTATTTAAGTCTTGCAGAAGTAACTGCATTATTTAAAAAATATTACGGAGCACATCCGTTTGTTGTGTTAAGTGAAGAACCTGTTTTTTTAAAACAGGCTGTAAATACAAACAACTGTTTTATCCAGTTAGAGAAAGTTGGGAGCCACCTGGTGGTACATTCTGTAATTGATAATTTATTAAAAGGAGCAAGCGGGCAGGCAGTACAGAATATGAACCTGATATTTGGACTGGATGAGACAGCAGGGTTAAAATTAAAAGCAAATTATTTTTAAAATGAACCACCAAGACACAATGGCACTAAGAAAAGCTTTGTGAAACTTTGTGTCTTAGTGCCTTTGTGGTTAAAAAATAAAAAATGAAACTATTTGACGTATATCCACTCAATGATATCTGTATCGAAAGAGCAGCGGGATCGTATGTATGGGATGATAAGGGTGAAAAATACCTGGATCTTTACGGAGGGCATGCAGTTATTTCTATTGGCCATACACACCCGCATTATGTAAAACGGATAGAAGAACAGTTGCATAAGGTAGGGTTCTATTCTAACTCTATCAAAATTCCATTGCAGGTTGAGCTGGCTGAAATGCTTGGAAAGATATCGGGCAAAGAAGATTACCAACTTTTCTTATGTAATTCAGGTGCTGAGGCAAACGAGAATGCTTTAAAGCTTGCTTCTTTTTATAATGGCCGGAAAAAGATCATTGCCTTTAAAAAAGCATTTCATGGCAGAACATCTTTAGCAGTGGCTGCAACAGATAATCCAAATATTATTGCACCGGTCAATGAAACGGATAATATTATTTCTCTTCCTTTCAACGATGAACCAGCCCTGGAAAAAGCATTCCATAATCATGGAATATCATCTGTTATTGTTGAAGGTATACAGGGTGTTGGCGGTATCAATATTGCAAGCGAATCATTCTTACAAAAGATAAGATCACTTTGTGATGAATACGATGCAGTATTTATTGCCGATGCGGTACAATGTGGTTATGGCAGGTCGGGTAAATTTTATTCGCATGATTTTGCAGGCGTGAATGCAGATATATATTCTATGGCAAAAGGTATGGGCAATGGGTTCCCGATAGGAGCTATATCTATTTCTCCCAAGATCAAAGCAAAGCATTTTATGCTGGGTACAACTTTTGGGGGTAACCATTTAGCCTGTGCAGCAGTGCTGGCAGTATTGGAGGTTATAGAGAAAGACGATTTGATGAATAACGCTACAATAGTTGGCGAATATCTAATGACCGAATTAAAAAAGCTGCCTAATATAAAAGAGGTAAGGGGCAAAGGATTGATGATAGGCATTGAATTACCTGAAGAATTGAATATGATAAAGAAAAATCTTTTGCTGAAGCATAAAATATTTACAGGCGAAGCAAAGCCTAATGTGATCAGGCTTTTACCTGCATTAAATATTACCAAAACCGAAGCTGATATTTTTTTACAGGCAATTAAAACTGAATTAAACATGGTCTGACGTCCCCGTCTGACCATGTGATAAATTGTAAATGCTGCCGGAAGTTAAGTGGGTTGAACAAAGATATAAAGTTGAAGAGTGTCCCGAAAGCTTTCGGGACCAATGAAGTTGAATAGAATTTGAAAAGCTGGGTACAAAAAAATAAAACTATAAAATTTGAAAAATTTTATCTCTGTAAATGATGTTGAAAATATTAATGCTTTAGTTGCACAGGCATTAAAATATAAAGCAAGCCCTTTTGCAGAAAAAACATCGGGAGCAGGAAAAAGAGTGGGATTGCTTTTTCTGAATCCATCTTTGCGTACCAGGTTGAGTACGCAGGTTGCTGCCGCAAACCTGGGAATGGAGGCTATTGTTTTTAATGTTGATAAAGAAGGTTGGGCCCTGGAATTTGCAGAAGCTGCTGTTATGAATGGCACTACGGTTGAACATATCAAAGATGCGGCCCCGGTGCTGGGACAGTACTTTGATATTTTATGCATCCGTACATTTCCATTATTGCAAAACCGGGAAGAAGATTATGCTGAAAAAGTGATACAGCAGTTTATAAAATATGCCGGTGTACCTATTATAAGTTTGGAAAGTGCTACGCTACATCCACTGCAATCTCTGGCCGATATAATTACTATTAAAGAAACCTTGCACTCAGTTTCTCCGCCGGTTGGCGGAGGCGGAGGGGGTAAACCAAAAGTCGTTCTAACATGGGCTCCCCACATTAAACCATTACCACAATGTGTTGCCAATTCTTTTGCTCAGTGGGTTGGTGCATGGGGAGAAGCAGAATTTGTAATCACTCATCCTAAAGGGCATGAACTTGATACAGTATTTACTAAAAATGCAGCCATTATCACCAACCAGGATGAAGCTTTGCAGCATGCGGACTATGTGTATGTAAAGAACTGGAGTAGTTACCAGGATTATGGAAAAATACTTTGCCATGATACAAACTGGATGCTCACCAATAAAAAAATGGTATTGACCAATGATGCAAAAGTTATGCATTGTTTACCGGTGCGCCGCAATGTAGAATTAAGTGATGAAGTGCTGGATAGCAAAAATAGTTTGGTAACACAGCAGGCTGGCAACAGGATATGGGCTGCACAGGCTGTTTTATCAGCTATTTTAAAAACCATCTAATGGAAAAATTATTTGTAATAAAAGTTGGCGGAAATATACTGGACGATGCCAGAGCGCAGCATTCATTTTTAGAAAAATTTGCTGCTATAGCAGAAAGGAAGATATTAATTCATGGCGGTGGTAAAATTGCTACAACAATTGGTAAGCAACTCGGCATCGAGCCAAATTATATCAATGGAAGACGCATAACAGATGAAGCCACCATTGACCTGGTAACAATGGTTTATGGCGGTTTGATCAATAAAAAAATAGTTGCCGCATTGCAGTCGATGGATTGTAATGCCATAGGTTTAACAGGGGCTGATGGAAATATCATTCCTGCAACTAAAAGAGTTGTTGCTGAAATAGATTATGGTTTGGTAGGAGATATTAAAAATGAAGAAGTTGGTTTAACTAACCTGCAGGTTTTGCTGGACAGTAATATGGTACCGGTTGTGGCTCCTCTAACACATGATGGAAATGGGCAACTGTTGAATACCAATGCTGATAGCATTGCATCTGCAATGGCTGTTGCCTTGTCAGGTCAATATGATGTGAGGCTTATCTATTGCTTTGAAAAGAAAGGTGTTTTGGAAAATATAACAGATGATGATTCAGTCATTACATTGATGAACAAAGAAAAATATGATCAACTGCTGCAGGGAAAAAAACTGGCCGACGGGATACTTCCAAAAATTGATAATGCATTTGCAGCCATTGATAAAGGTGTAAAAGAAGTATTGATCGGCGATGCAAATGACCTGCTTGAAAATATTACTGATAAAACGACCGGAACATTAATAAGTCATTGACAGAACTTACACCATACCAGGATGCTGTTGAGCTGTTGAAAAAATTGATAGCAACTCCTTCTTTCAGTAAGGAAGAAGAGAATACTGCTGCTGTGTTGGAAATGTTTTTTCAAAGTAAAAAGGTCTCTTTCAAAAGACATTTAAATAATATCTGGTGCATTAATAAATATTTTGATGCGGCTAAACCTACGCTGCTCCTTAATTCTCATCACGACACCGTAAAGCCGAATGCGCAATACAGCAAGGATCCATTCTTACCAGTAGTTGAGGACGGCAGGCTATTCGGCCTTGGAAGTAATGATGCAGGTGGATCCCTTGTAAGTTTAATAATGGCCTTCCTGCATTTTTATGAAAAGGAAAACTTAAACTATAATATTATCCTTGCAGCAACAGCCGAAGAGGAGATCAGCGGCAGGAATGGGATAGAAAGTATTTTGCCTTTATTACCAAAAATTGATGTGGCTATTGTTGGGGAACCTACATTAGCTAATCTCGCCATTGCTGAAAAAGGCCTGCTGGTGCTGGATTGTGTGTCAACAGGCAAAGCAGGCCATGCAGCAAGGGAAGAAGGAGAGAATGCCATATATAAAGCGATGCAGGATATCGGGTGGCTCCGGCAATTCCAATTTTCTAGGCTATCAGAAATGTTAGGACCAATAAAAATGTCTGTAACCTCTGTTCATACAGAAAATAAAGCTCATAATATCGTTCCGGCAGTTTGTAGTTTTGTTGTTGATATACGTGTTACCGATGTTTATAGTCATGAAGAAATATTGGAAATAATTCAGCAGCATATTCATTCTGAAATAAAACCGAGGACTATGCGGTTAAGGTCATCGGCTATTGATAGGGACCATCCGCTTGTACAGGCGGGTATAAATTTAGGCAAGCAAACTTATGGCTCTCCAACAACATCTGATGCCGCATTGATACCGGCACCGGTTTTAAAATGTGGTCCCGGCGATAGCGCAAGAAGCCACACTGCTGATGAATTTATTTATTTAAAAGAAATTCAAGAAGGAATCGATACATATATCAAACTGCTGGAACAAATTAATTTGTAATTCATCACTCATAATTCATAATTCAAAATGAAACTCTGGCAAAAAAATAAAACGGCTCTGGCAGAAGTAGAAAAATTTACCGTAGGTAACGACAGGGAGCTGGATATTTACCTGGCACCTTTTGATGTCCTGGGTTCACTTGCACATATAAAAATGCTGGAATCTGTGGGCCTGTTAACTAATGAAGAGTTAAGCCAATTAGAAGTAGAGCTAAAAGATATTTACCTGCAAACACAAAAAGAGGGTTTTCAATTAAATGACGGAGTAGAGGATATTCATTCACAGGTTGAATTAATGTTGACAGAAAAACTGGGAGATGTAGGAAAGAAAATTCACAGCGCCCGGAGCAGGAACGACCAGGTTTTGGTTGATCTGAAATTATTTCTCAGGTCGGAGATTGAAACTACTGTAATTAGTACGCAGGCTTTCTTCGATCTGTTGATCGCTCAAAGTGAAAAGCATAAAAATGACCTGTTGCCCGGATACACCCACCTTCAATTAGCTATGCCATCTTCATTCGGTTTATGGTTTGGGGCTTATGCCGAAAGTTTGATCGATGATCTTACAATGATGGAAGCCGCATACCGGGTAGTCAATAAAAATCCACTGGGTTCTGCAGCAGGTTATGGCTCATCGTTTCCTATCAACAGGCAATTGACAACTGACCTGTTAGGTTTTGATGAGCTGAATTATAACGTGGTGTATGCACAGATGGCTAGGGGAAAAACGGAAAGGATCGTAGCATCGGCGTTGGCAAATATTGCAGCAACGCTTTCTAAACTTAGTATGGATGCCTGTTTATACCTCAATCAGAATTTTGCTTTCATCTCTTTTCCTGATGAGCTTACAACCGGCAGCAGTATCATGCCGCATAAAAAAAATCCTGATGTGTTTGAATTGATCCGTGCTCATTGTAACCGCATACAGGCATTACCCAACGAGATCATGCTGATGACAACAAACCTGCCATCAGGTTATCACCGTGACCTGCAATTATTGAAAGAGCATATCATACCTGCCTTTAAAAATTTAAATGATTGCCTGCAGATGGCGAGCCTGATGTTGAGTAATATTGAAATAAAAAAAGATATTCTCAATGATGATAAGTATGCATATTTATTCAGCGTTGAAGAAGTGAATAAATTGGTATTGCAGGGCATACCGTTCAGGGATGCATACAAAAAGGTAGGAGGAGATATTGAAGCCGGCAAATTTACCCACTCGGCCCTGGCAGAACATACTCATGAAGGATCAATAGGAAATCTGTGTAATGACAGGCTGCAGGCTATGATGCAGAAGATTATACGAAAATTCGGCTTTAATAAAGTGAAAATTGCGTTACAACAATTATTAAGTTAGATTTGTCGCACTAATTTTCTAAAAATAATGGCCGATCAGACAACAAAGAAACGCATTGCAATATTTGGTTCAACAGGTTCCATAGGCACCCAGGCATTAGAGGTTATCCGTACAAATACTGATTTGTTTGAAGTTGAAATTTTAACCGCCCAGACAAATTATGAGTTACTGATAACCCAGGCTCTGGAATTTAAGCCCAATGCGGTTGTTATAGGTGATGAAACACGTTACGAAAAACTCAAGGAAGCATTATCATCAACAGATATAAAGGTTTTTGCCGGTGAAGCTGCATTGGAAGAAGTAGCCGATTTTGATACCTATGATATGATGCTTGCAGGTATTGTTGGCTTTGCAGGCCTTAAACCCACTTTAAAAGCAGTGGAAAAAGGCAAGGCCGTTGGGCTGGCTAATAAAGAAACGCTGGTAGTTGCAGGCGACATCGTGATGCAGAAAGCCATTGAAAAAAGAGTGCCCATCATTCCGGTTGACAGTGAACATTCCGCCATATTTCAATGCCTGGTAGGAGAGGCACGCAATCCTATCGAAAAAATTATTCTTACCGCAAGCGGCGGCCCGTTTTTAGGCAAGAAGCCCAATTTCCTGGTGAATGTAAAAAGAGATCACGCTTTGCAACATCCTAACTGGAGCATGGGAGCTAAAATATCCATCGACTCTGCAACCCTTATGAATAAAGGGTTAGAGATGATAGAAGCTAAATGGCTTTTTAATTTAAGGCCCGACCAGATAGAAGTGGTCATCCATCAGCAGAGCATCATTCATAGTATGGTTCAGTTTCAGGATGGAAGTATAAAAGCACAAATGGGTTTACCTGATATGAAATTACCTATCCAGTATGCCATGGCCTTCCCTGCACGAATAAAGAATGATTTTCCACGGGTTAATTTTAAAAAATATCCTGCATTGAATTTTGAAGAGCCTGATGTTAAAACTTTCAGAAACTTATCGTTGGCTATGGAGGCGCTTAACAAGGCCGGCAACATGCCCTGTATATTAAATGCCGCCAATGAGATTGCAGTATGGGCCTTTCTGCGCAACCGTATTGGCTTTTTAGATATGACGGCCATGGTAGAAAAAACCATGCAAAGCGTGGCATTTATTGAAAAGCCTACTTTACAGGAATATTTTGAAAGCGACGGCGAAGCCCGTAATTTTGCCGCTTCGTTGATCAACCTGTAAAAGTATTTTTTGGGGACGGGCTTTTGTGCTGCTATTTAGCATCGTTGTGTCACTCACTTGTACTTTTTCAGCAATACTGAACTTTAAATACAAATAGATAAATGGATATTACTTTATTAGCAATAAACTGGCCCAGCGTAGGTTTAAAAGTTGCCCAGCTTTTGTTGTCTCTTTCAATCCTTGTCATACTTCACGAATTTGGACATTATATAACCGCAAAATGGTTTAAATGCCGGGTAGAAAAATTCTATCTTTTTTTTGATCCCTGGTTTTCTCTTTTTAAGAAGAAGATAGGCGATACGGTGTACGGTATTGGCTGGCTGCCTTTGGGCGGTTATGTAAAGATCTCCGGAATGGTAGATGAAAGCATGGATAAGGAGTCTATGAAACTACCTCCTCAACCATGGGAGTTTAGGAGTAAGCCAGCCTGGCAGCGTTTAATAATTATGCTTGGGGGTGTTACTGTGAATATTCTGCTTGCATTTATTATTTATGCCGGCATTTTGATGACTTGGGGTGAGAAAAAAATTCCAGCATCTTCTTTAAAATATGGTATTACATTTAACGATTCATTATTTAATGATCTGGGATTTAAAAATGGTGATAAGGTTTTAGCTGTTGATAGTAAACCTGTTGCTGAGTACACTGATATTCTAAAAAAGGTATTAGTTGTAAATAAGAATGTAACTGTTGAGCGGGAAGGTAAAGAAATGAACCTTGAAATGCCTGTTGATCTGATTGGTAAACTCGTAGAGAAAAAGAAACTTGCTGAAGGCCCATTGATCAGCCCAAGGGTTCCGGTTATGGTTTCAGTTTTGGATGATACCAGTGTAGCATATAAAGCTGGTTTAAGAAAAGGAGATCTGATTGTTGCTGTTGATTCTGTACAAACACAGTTTTATGATGAGTTTTCAACTTATATGAAAAAACAGGTAAAGGGAGATACTATAAATCTTACCGTAAAAAGGAATGCTGAAACTTTAAATATTACTACTACGCTCATTAATGGAGGAAAAATAGGATTCAATCCTCCAAGCAGCCATAAAGAATATGATAGCCTTGGTATTTATAAATTTGAAGTGAAGAAATATGGTTTTTTTGCTGCTTTCCCTGCCGGCGTAAAGCGTGCTGGTAAAGAGTTGCAGTTTTATATAGATCAGTTCAAAAAAATATTATCTCCTGAAACCGGTGCTTACAAAGGCGTTGGTGGATTTAAAGCAATGGGCTCTGTTTTTTCTGGATCTGAGTGGAACTGGGAACATTTCTGGACCATAACAGCATTCTTCTCTATCATACTTGCCTTTATGAACCTGTTGCCTATACCGGCGCTTGATGGAGGACATGTATTATTTACATTAGGAGAAATGATAACTGGACGCAAGCCCAGCGAAAAGTTTTTAGAGTATGCACAAATAGCAGGAATGATTGTTTTGTTGGCCTTAATGTTATATGCAAACGGTAACGATTGGTTTGGATGGGGGAGAGGGAAGTAAATAAGGTAACAAGTAATAAGTTAGAGGAAGCTGAAGAACAGGCTTCCTCTTTCATTTGCATGCTCCTCACTTACAACTTATAACTCAATACCGATCTTCTTCATCAGGATGGATGCGTTCAGGCTGGTACAGATCCCTTCTTTCAACTTGTAATCAAAATACAGCTCATCATTGCTTACCTGCACATCAAAATGATAATTGAGGATATTACCAGGAAATTCGTCTTTCATCTTTGCAAGTTCAACATCATGCGTAGCAATGATACAGGCTGCTTTGTGTTTTATAAGTTGTTTGATGAGCGCTGCCGATCCTGTATGCCGGTCAAGAGAATTAGTGCCCCTTAGGATCTCATCTAGTAAAATGAATACCTTTTCATTATTATTCACTTTATCAATTATTATTTTCAATTTTTTTAATTCGGCATAAAAAGTAGATGTACTTTCTTCTAAATTATCAGCAATACGCATGCTGCTGATAACCTGAACAGGCGATAAACAAAAATACGATGCACAAACAGAAGCGCCGGCCATGGCTAAAACGGTATTGATACCTATGCTTCTGAGATAAGTGCTTTTACCGGCCATATTACTGCCGGTTACAAGCATTAATTCCCCGCTATGTTTAATGGTAAGAAAATTATTTACACGTTTATCAGCTTGAATTAAAGGATGCCCGATTTCCTTTCCTTCGATAAAAAAATGTTGCTCTTTAAAAACGGGGATACACCATAATGGGTGATTGAAAGATAAAGTTGATAAACTACTTACTGCTTCAAAGTCTCCTAAGGCTGTAAACCAAGATAATACTTGCTGGTGATTATGTCTTTTCCATTTTTCCAGTGCAATGGCCTGTTGCAGATCCCATTGAAATAAAATATCAAGCGGAATGAAAATAACAAAGTTAAAACGGAGATCCAGCCGCTCTAATATTTTCTTTAATTGATTCAGTTGTGAAGAAGCTTTTTCCTTTTGTTGCTTAAACTGCTTTTGCAGATGCTGTAAATAGTTTGCATTAAATTCTGTCTGTTCAATAAGCTTTATGCTGTCTGCAAGTACTTCAAGTTCATCACTCATTTTGGAAACCTGTTGGTGCAGGGGAGTAACTTTTTTACTGATATAAAATGCAAGTAGAGCTGATGCCAGTAAACAATAATTTCTAACATAGATGTTCACTACATCCGTAATATTTAAAACAATAACAGTAACCACAATTGCCGGAATTAAATATCTCAGCACCAGCCAGAATTTATTCTGAATGAACCTGTCATCTTCTTCAAACCAAAGCTGCAAACGTGTTTGTGTTTCATGCTGTATTTTTTTTGCTGTACCTAAAGCCTGCAACTGTTGCCGCCATTCCGTTTTTGATACCAACTCTTTTACTGCTGCCTGCCTGTTATTAACTGTTCTAATATCAGCGGGCTTTAATAACCAACCAGCTAATGTATTGCTTCCAGGTTCAGATGTAGTACGGTTAATATATTGATAGAGGGATGCATGACCAAATATATCCAGGTCATTGGCATAGTAATGTTCCTTGGGTATGAATTCATTGCCATTGGGCAAATGGTAATAACTATGTTCCAGTGCTTTTAATTCATTTTCATTTATGGTAACCAGGTATTGGTGATGCTCAATATCCGCCTTGTTCTTAAGATCTGAAAATACAAGCCTTGTAAACAGGATCAATAACAAAAGGGAAAGGCCAAGTGCATAAAATATTCCGTAAGGAAAAATAAAATACCAGGTGGCTGCTATGCATATTATCGCCGCAAAACGCAACCATGACAGCATAGACTTTTTCTTATTGAGCAGAAGCAATTTACGCTGCAGGGTTATAAGTCTTTGTTTGTAATATTCTCCAGGCTGCATATTTTAATTTATAGAATGAAGGTATTAAAAATTAAGAGCTTTCCGATTCCTGTAAAATTCAATTCCATTTCCTGCATGGATTAAGAAAAAAAATCCCCCGGTAATTACCGGAGGATTTGTATAACGTTTAAGTTATCTTTTATTGAATAACCACTCTGCACACGGTGAGTCGGCTTCCGTTCAGATCACCAATCTCAACCCAGTACAATCCTTTTCCATAAGCTCTCA
>JBBSJI010000074.1:0-13649 GCA_038257425.1 Chitinophagales bacterium | reverse complement strand
TCAACACTTATGAGCCCTTGAATAACACCCGCATTATTTGGTATTGTAAGTTTATAAACCTCTCTTTCAGGTTGCCGCAATTCATACTTCCAGTCAAAAAGCCAGCCATTTTTTTTCGTTACAACTCTTAAATCGGCTCCGGAAGCCAATGTTATTTCAGTTGTAAAACTATCTCCGGTTATTACATTTTCTATAGAATTAGTGAGCCTATCAATTATAAAGTCCAGTAGTATTTTTGGGCGTTTTTTCACTACACTAATTTACGAAAAAACACGCACTTTTATGGGGTTATTTTCTGCCTGTGGCTAAAATAATTTTTCTATACACTATCCTAACGCCCCCGCCTTGTCTCCCGACAAGCGGGCAGCATAAGCCCGCTGTTATTTTCCTGAATAATTTTTAATCATTTAGAAGCTATCTATTTCAGTATAATAAAATTTTGCAGATGAAGAATAATAGACTTGAAAGTAAGTAGTTTTCATCTCCCCGGTTTTGCGAATGTTAGCAGCTTTTCGGTTGCAACGCCGCTTGTCAGGAGACAAGGCGGCGGCGCTCACGAGGTTAGGCGTTGGCTTGCGGATGAGTTTGGAACACCCACAGGGGCGAAAACGACGGCCTGCGTGTTTTTATATTTTATGAGGGTTAAAGAGCGAGAGTTTGAAGTTTAGTAACGCCAACAAAGGCAAATGTTAGCCGCATGTTTACCAAAATTTAAGTCCAGCAAGTTTAATAAAGTCATTGACAGTACTCATATACCAATAGGCGTTTGTGTGATAATTTTTGTTAGTACTGCTAAGAACTATTTCTTTTGAAACTTTTTCGCCATTATAATAAAAAACAGAATTTGACTCAACTTCAGGATTAGTATCTGTCGCTCTGTCTTTAACTTTAATTATTCCTTTTATTGCACCACTTCTATCATAGTAAAGCGTCACGAAAGAGTAATAGCTTCCTGGATTATTCCAAATTACTTTTCTAAGCCGCTTTGTTCTGGGGTCAGTCACAGTAATAAAACTTACTTCAACTTTAATTTGTGTTCCCTTGTCCGAATAGAGAGTGTCAAGCATAACAGTTGAAGTCTTTAAAGATGTGTCTGCATCTATGACTTTTACAATGTTGTCAATGCTGTTAATCGAAAGCTTTTGTCCAAATGACAATGAGCAAACAATTGAAACAATTATCATTAGTATTATTTTCAAAAGCGGCATAAGGACTCTGCGGTTTTGATTGTGGCTAACTTTTGTATTTATGATATTACATGTAAGCTACTCAAAAAAATGTAAATTGATTTTCAATGCTTAGTCTTATCAAATTTCAATTGTCGTTAGTTATATCAAATTATGTAAAAATTATAATCTGTAATAATTAATTTTTCTTGCTAAGATAAAAGCTCAATAGCGATATAAAGCAAAAGAGTGCGACGCCACCGCAGCCCAATAGTATTCCTACGGCCTGGCCCAAAAGAAAAAATCCCACCTGCCAAAGGCAGATGGGAGAATATTTTAGATTCTTCGCTATCGCTCAGAATGACAGAAGAAAATTAATACCGGTAAGCATCAGTCTTAAATGGACCTTCTTTTGGAAGACCTAAATAAGCGCTTTGATCGGTAGTTAACTCATCTAATACCACACCAATTTTAGCAAGGTGTAAACGGGCAACTTTCTCATCAAGGAATTTTGGTAATACGTAAACTTTGTTCTCGTATTTATCGGTGTTGGTCCATAATTCTAATTGAGCAAGTACTTGGTTTGTGAACGAAGCACTCATTACAAATGATGGGTGACCGGTTGCACAACCTAAGTTTACCAAACGACCTTCAGCCAGGATGATCACATCTTTTCCTTCGATGGTATATAAATCAACCTGTGGCTTGATGGTATTTTTGGTTTCGCCATAGTTTGCATTTAACCAGGCCATATCAATTTCAATATCAAAGTGGCCAATGTTACAAACGATCGCTTTATCTTTCATCAAACGGAAATGTTTTTTGGTGATCAGGTCACGGCAACCACTGGCCGTAACAATAATATCCGCTTCTTTAACCGCTTCAATCATTGGCTTAACTTCAAAACCGTCCATTGCTGCCTGCAAAGCACAGATAGGATCAATCTCTGTAATGATGACACGGCAACCTGCACCTTTTAATGAAGCGGCAGAACCTTTACCTACATCACCATAACTACCAACAACAGCAACTTTACCAGCCATCATTACATCAGTAGCACGACGGATTGCATCTACCAAACTTTCTTTACAACCATATTTGTTATCAAATTTAGATTTGGTAACAGAATCATTGATGTTGATTGCAGGAATAGGCAACGTACCTTTTTCCATACGCTCGTATAAACGGTGAACACCGGTCGTGGTTTCTTCGCTTAATCCTTTTACATGCTGAATTAATTCAGGGTAGGTATCAAAAACCATATTGGTTAAATCGCCACCATCATCCAAAATCATATTTAAAGGACGGTCTGCAGCACCAAAGAATAAAGTCTGCTCAATACACCAATCAGATTCTTCCTGTGTTTGTCCCTTCCAGGCAAAAACGCCAACGCCTGTTGCAGCAATGGCAGCAGCAGCCTGGTCTTGTGTACTGAAAATATTGCAAGAGCTCCATTTAACCTCTGCACCCAGAGCAGTAAGGGTTTCAATTAAAACCGCAGTTTGAATGGTCATGTGTAAACAACCTGCAATTCTTGCACCTTTCAATGGTTGAGATGGTCCGTATTCTTTACGGATAGACATTAAGCCCGGCATTTCTGCTTCGGCTAACATTATTTCTTTACGGCCCCATTCGGCCAGGCTCATGTCTTTAACCTTGTTGGCAAGTTTAAAGTCGATGGCATTTTTAGTTATTGTAGACATATTAATTAATTTAGACTGCAAATCTACATTATTCAGTATAATATTCTATGATATTTGCTAACTTTAGGCGATAATCCTGTATTACTTAATATTACAGGATAAAACATAAGTTAACTATGGCAAAAGCAACTAAAAGAGAAAATTCACCTGTTACCGAAGTTTCGCTTGATAAAAAAGACCTGGCAATACTGAAGTTATTGCAGGAAAATGCAAGGATAACGGTGAAAGAAATATCCCAAAAAATTCACCTTAGCACAACACCTGTTCATGAGCGTATCAAGTGGATGGAAGAGCAGGGTGTGATCAAACAATATGTAACGCTGCTGGATCACAGCAAGGTAAAAAAGGGATTGATGGTGATCTGCTATGTTTCTTTAAAAGAGCATAGTAAGAATGCCGGTAATAAATTCATTAAGACCATTCACGAACTGAATGAAGTAACCGAGTGCTACAATATTTCGGGCGAGTTTGATTTTATGCTGAAGGTTGTTTGTGAAGATATGAATGACTATTACGACTTTCATGTAAACAAACTAAGCCAGATAGAAAATATGGGGCATGTGCAGAGTATTTTTGTAATGGGGGTGATCAAACAAACCCATCAGTTGGTGCATGGGTAACACTTTTTTGCTTTACTTAACAATATTGTATTTACATTTAATAAAAAATGGCAATAATGAGAAATTATATATCTGTAGCAATAGTGGCCCTTGCAGGCATTATATGTTTCTGGATGCTAAGCAATGCATATAAATACAAATTCAGGGCTACCGAAACCATCAGTGTAACCGGCCTTGCAGAAAAAGATTTTGTAAGTGACCAGATTGTATGGACAGGTAATTACAGCCGCAAAACAATGGACCTGAAACTTGCATACAGCATGCTAAAGGAAGATGAAAGTAAAATAAGAGCTTACCTGAAAGCCAAAGGTATTACGGAAAGCGAAATGGTTTTTTCGGCAGTAAGTATTGATAAAGATTTTATAACCCGGTATGATACTGATGGCAAACAGATAGGAATGGATTTTACCGGTTATAACCTCAAACAAAATGTAACTGTTGATTCCAGGGATATTGAAAAAGTTGAAAAAATATCCAGGGAAGTGACAGAGCTTATACAAAGCGGTATTGAATTTAATTCCTCATCGCCATCTTATTATTATACCAAATTATCTGAATTAAAAATTGACCTGTTAGCTAAAGCAAGTGCAGATGCCAGGCAAAGAGCAGAAACCATTGCAAAGAACAGCGGCAGCGGCTTAGGCAGCATAAAAAAAGCTACGATGGGTGTATTTCAAATTACAGGTAAAAATGCCAATGAGGATTACAGCTATGGGGGTGTATTTAATACCTCATCAAAAAATAAGACAGCCAGTATTACAACCAAAATAGATTTTGCTTTGGATTAATATGCTGTTACAAAGAAAGGCTCATTATATAATCTTTCATAAAATAGCCGTTGCCAATATCAAAGTCAGCAGTTTGAATTATGGTGAAGCCCAGTTTTTTATAAAAATCTGTTGCTTTATTTTCCCGGTTTACCTGTAGCTGTAAAGCTTTAGCCTTTTTAGGTTTTATTTCATCAACTATAAAATTAATGATAAACCTTCCGGTTCCTTTTCCCTGATGAGAAGGGAGGATATAGATTTTATTCAGTTTCCAGATTTGTGATTTTTCTTCATGGTAAGATGCAAAAGCAACCGGTTCCTTATCATCATATACAATCAGGAATACACAATCATCCTCTTCCATTTGTTTTTGTAAAGATGCAGGACTGTACATCATGTCCAGCATATAATCGATTTGTTCCTGGCTTAAGAGATGACTGTAAGTTTGAGGCCAGATATTAAAACACAATTCTCTTATCAAGGGAATATCCTGTGTAGTTGCTTTCCTGATCTCCGGCATTATTTAATTTTTATTCTTAGTTCCGGTGCAAACATCAGGCGGCCCTGTGCATCTTTTGCTACAATATCAAAAAAATGTAATTCTTCACCTGGACGTAGCTGCTCCGTTAATATTTTGATCCAGATGGCAGATAAAGGAGTGGCCCTGAAAATATCTGATACATTACTGATAATAGGAGAAACTTTACCGGTCTGCTCATCTTCTGTAACAGCTCTTCTTTTGTACATGGCACGGTATGAGGAAATAGTGTAGATATTTTTTTTATCATCTGATACTTTAAGCGGTAGTTTTACAAGTTGCACAGCTTCTTCCAGATATACAATTACTGAATCTGTCCTGATGCCCAGTGCTGTAGTTAATTTGGGTGGCGTAAACTTTTGAAAGGTCTTTGGTTTTGCCGGAGGATTTTTGGGAGTTTGTGCAAAAAGGATAGTTACACAAAGGCACAAAACAACCGTAAGCATATATTTTACTGAGATGACCATAATTGTTCTATTAAAGTACTAACGAAAGTACGCAAGTATTATTTTCCACTTTAAGTTTTAACTGATTGTTGACAGGCTTTCCTCAATGGTTCTTATACGGGCTTCGGTATCGGCTTTCTTTTTCTGTTCCATAGCCAGTACTTCAGGCTTTGCATTTTGTACAAAACGCTCGTTACCCAGTTTTTTTTCTACTGATGCCAAAAAGCCTTTCTGGTGTTCCAGGTCTTTCAGCAGGTTGTCTTTTAATGTAGAGGTATCCAGCTCTTTATCTGTTTTTAAATAGAATTTATCTTTTTCTACAGCAATTACAATGGTATTGGCAATGGCTTGCTGTGTAAAGGAAAGCTCATCAGCATTTACCTGCTTGCATAAAATACTTTCGATGGAACTATAACTTTCTTTTGTATCCGTTTCAATAAAGAGTTTGATAGTTTCTTTTGGCTTCAGTTGATTTTTATTCCGTCCATCACGAATGCCTGTGATAACCTGTTTCAATAATTCTCCCTGTAGTAAAATGTTTTCATCTGCTGTTTTTATAGCAGCAAATTGTTTTACACAAAGATCATCGCTTTGTTCTATCAATAAATGATATATCTCTTCTGTAACAAAAGGCATGTAAGGGTGCAGTAACTGCATCAGTTCTTCAAAATATTGTACCGTTTTATTGTAGACAGCAGCATCTATCGGCTGTTCAAAACCAGGTTTAACCCATTCTAAATACCAACTGCAGAAATCATCCCATATCAAAGAGTAAATTGTTTTTAATGCTTCACTCAAACGGAATTGTTTCATAAGAGAATCAACTTCCAGTCTTACTTTGTTCAAACGATTTTCAAACCAGGTAATAGCAAAGTTGGTCGTTGTAAGTTGTTCGTTGTGCGATGGGGAATCCTGAGCTTGTCGAAGGGCCCACATCTTCACCAACTTCAACGCATTCCAAATCTTGTTATTAAAATTCCTTCCCTGCTCCAAACTATTTTCATCAAACATCAGGTCATTACCTGCGGGAGAAGAAACCATGATACCAAAACGTACCGCATCTGCACCATACTTGTCAATAAGGTCAAGCAGGTAGGGACTATTGCCCAAACTCTTGCTCATTTTTCTTCCCAGTTTATCCCTTACCATGCCCGTGAAATAAACGTCTTTAAAAGGGATCTGTTTTTCATATTCCATACCCGCCATTACCATGCGTGCCACCCAGAAGAAAATAATATCCTGCCCGGTAACCAATACTGAGCCCGGGTAATAATACTTTACTTCTTCATTGCCCGGTTCGGTAATGCCTTTAAAGACCTGTGTTGGCCAAAGCCAGGATGAGAACCAGGTATCCAGTACATCGGCATCCTGCCTTATTTCTTCAATTTTGAATTTTGAATTTTGAATTTTGAATTGTTCAGCTGCTTCTTCCATAGTTTCTGCAACCACCATTCTTCCTTCTTCATCATACCATGCCGGTATCTGCTGCCCCCACCAAAGCTGGCGGCTGATGCACCAGTCCTTTACATTCTCCAGCCAGTATTTATAAGTAGCTAAGAACTTATCGCCCGGGTGAATTTTTATATCTCCATCAACAACGGCTTTCAATGCTGGCTCAGCCAGTGCTGCCATCTTTACAAACCACTGCGTACTTATTCTTGGCTCAACAACAACACCGGTCCGCTGGCTATATCCTAATCTTGTTGTGTATTCTTCTTCCTTTGTAAGAAAGCCTTTCTCTTCAAGCTCTTTAATAATTTTTTTACGGGCAACAAAGCGGTCTTCGCCAACATATATTTGTGCTGCAGCACTCATCGTTCCATCTTCATTAATGGTATCAACAACTTCCAGGTTATGCTTCAATCCTAAATTATAATCGTTGATATCATGTGCTGGTGTAACTTTTAAAGCACCGGTTCCAAATGCTGGGTCAACATATTCATCAAAGATGATCGGTATGCGGCGGTTGATCAATGGCACAAATGCATAAGCTTCTTTTAAATGAGCATAACGTTCATCATTGGGGTTAACACAAATCGCAGTATCGCCCATGATCGTTTCGGGACGTTGCGTGGCTATGCTAATACCCCCAACCCCTGAAGGGGAGCTTAGCTCATTACCTGAAGCATCTGTTACTTTATAAGTAAGGTAATATAACTTACCGGTAAGATCTTTGTATTCCACTTCCTCATCGCTCAATGCAGTTTTAGCAGATGAATCCCAGTTGATCATTCTTGCTCCACGATAGATCAGACCTTTATTATAGAGATCAATAAAAACTTTTATTACGGCTTTGTAATAATGATCGTCCATGGTAAAAGTGGTACGGTTCCAATCAACACTACAACCCAGTCTTTCGATCTGGTTGTAGATAATGCCGCCATATTTATCCTTCCACTCAAAAGCATATTTTAAAAATTCTTCTCTCGTTAAACTGTTCTTGTCAATGCCTTCTTCTTTTAGCATGGCTACTACTTTTGCTTCAGTAGCTATAGATGCATGATCGCTGCCGGGTACCCAACAGGCGTTAAAGCCACTCATACGGGCTTTACGCACCAGGATATCCTGTACGGTTTCATTAAGGGTATGACCCATATGCAAAACACCGGTTACGTTGGGCGGAGGAATAACCACTGTAAAAGGCGGACGGCTATCAGGCTTACTATTAAAGTACCGCTGGCTCAGCCAATGTTTATACCATTTTTCTTCAACTGCTTTGGGTTCAAAATTCTTAGTCAATTCCATATTATCGATTCCTTATTATTATTGGATGGCAAAAATACAAAAAAGAGGGGAGGATAAGCCAGTATGATGCCTGCGTACATGCTGGCATGATTTTTACCTGTTATTAGTAACTAAATTATTTTTTATGAAAACAAATACCAACTTAAGGCATTCGGGCAATGTACAGGAAAAAAAAATGAACCACCGCCCTGAGAATAAAGATAATCTTGACCACAGAGAAGGTGAAGAGCAGCAGACAAAGGGTAATGATGTGACCCATAATAAAAAAGAAACACAGGGCGAATCAAAAAAGCACAAGAAATAATGCTTATTAAAAGAGCCTCTTTTTTCAAGATCATCCGCAGTAAAGAATCTATTTTTTTTTCTGCGGATTTTTTTTGCCCTTGATCTTTCTTACTTAACTTCATAAAGTATATAAACCAATAACTGCTTTATGAAAAGAGAAAGAATTTTATTACTTGCTGTATTTGCTATCATCTTAATAAGTTCGTGTAAAAAAAATGATGTTCAGGATATCATCATTACAGCGCCACAGATAATAGCACCACCCCCCGCTTTTGGATTTTATGTGGTGGGATATTTTCCATCATACAGATCAGTTGCCGGTGTGCCAGATGTAAAATTCAGAATGTGCAATGTGGTTAATTATGCTTTTGCAACTGTTAATAATACTGGTAGTTTAGTTTTAAGTAATCCCACGCATTTGCTTGAAGTAAAAACTAAGGCCCGTGCCAATGGGGCAAAAATATTCATCAGCATTTCTGGTCTGGCAGCAGATTTTAAAACAATGGCAGCGGCAGCAGCTGGCCGAACTTCATTTATAAGCCAAGCTATGAACCTTGTTAGAACTTATGGCCTTGATGGAATAGATATTGATTGGGAATTTCCACGAACTGATGACGGCACTGATATAACTTATACTTCATTGATGAAACAACTGAGCGATAGTTGCCACCTGGGCAGCAAATATTATTTAACAGCCGCAATAACCGCCGGGAAGTATTCAGGGGCTGTAAGGGATGCCATTAAAAGTGAACTGTGGCAGGGTAATTATGTAGACTGGTTTAACATCATGTCGTACGATGACTTTAGCACAACAGTTGCGTACCGGCACCATACCGATTATACCCTTGCCACTACCAGTTTAAATTACTGGGTAACTACAAGGGGGATGCCTGCAACTAAAGCAGTTTTGGGTATTGCCGGATATGGCAGGCCAAGCGGTATAACGCAAACCAATACAGTTTTAAGTTACAGCGACATACTTTCCCGGGGGGGTAACCCACAATTAGATTCAGCAATAGTTACCAATGGGGGCTTCTCTAATTATACAATTTATTACAATGGATTATTTACAGTAAAAAGAAAAGCCATGTTATCAAAACAAATGGCAAATGGTATTATGATATGGGAAAAAAGCCAGGATGCACATGATAATAATGCACTTTTAAAAGCAGTGTGCGATACTATTGGCAGGACTTATTAATTTCAATTATATTTTGTTGCCCTAAGTTCAGTAATAGTTTTATGCTCACAAAATTTACTGATGGGTATGATATAAAGTGAGTAATATCCGTATCGTATTGAGTTACCCCTTATTTCAAATTGTTTGTTATCCGGAAAATACCTGAACCCCTTGTTATTGGTATACATCGTTTTTATTTTTTCTTTATCAATGTCAGGGTTAAGTAAATAAATTACATCCATATGTTTTATGGTTATGGTTATAACGTGAACCGGACTGATGAATTTGAACTGTTTTCGTTTTGATTGAAAACGGATCTCGGCAGTAAAACAAATAACCCCGTTTGGTTGTTCCAGGTCATTATCTGTAATGAATGATATTAACGGGGGAGATTCCTGTTTCATGCTTCAGGTAAACACAAATTCTATTCCAGATATTATGGTTTTGAAACAAACTGTTGCTGTATGAGAAAATGCCCCACATATAGTAGAAACTTCATCTGGCATCGGCCTTTAAAGATTGATTTACCAGCTACAGTAATTATAAAAGTATAGAGACCAAAAACTGGCACATTTTATGAACCTGTTATTAAAACAATTTTTATGAACAAGAACCTATTAATTACAACAGCTTTAGCCGCAGGGGCAGTAACCTTATTTTATATACTGAAAAGAAAAATGAGATCAGCCCGGCCAGTAACACAAAATGTTGCTGAACATTCCCGGCACCTTACGAATGTTTTTGCAAAAGCAAAACAAAGTTTACCAATAGATAATAGTATGCCATCAGTAACGATGGGTACCAATTGATACAACCTTAAGTAATAAATTAGTAATTTATTTCTAAATAGTTAAACTGATAATTATGGGATTTGATCAATACCATGAACCAGCAAATGAACTGTCTGAAGAAACAAGGACCTTTGCACGAATGATTACTTCGCTTATTGAAGAGGCAGAAGCCATTGGGTGGTATGAGCAACGTATTGCACTTGAAAAGGATAAACAGGCAAAGGCCATCATGGAAAATGCCCAACAGGAAGAAATGAAGCATTTTGGTATGGACCTGGAGTTTTTATTGCGTAAAAAATCTGATTGGCGTGAAGTATTACAGTCAATACTCTTTACCAAAGGAGATATTGTTAAACGTGGAAAAGAGGGAGAGGAAAAAGTAGAATAAGTTTTTATGGCGTACAGAATACATACAATAAAAGGCAGCCTCAGGCTGCCTTTTATTGTATGTAATTTTTAAAGGTTAGTTCTCCTTAATTTTATCGCCTGCTTTTTCAGCTCCTTGTTTAATAGCTTTGCCTGCATCTTTTACTCCTTCTTTTGTTGCTTCCCATGCATTTGCAATATTATTACCGGCCCTGTCAAACCACCTGCCAGTCCTGTCTATGAATCCACCATCGGTGATCACCACTCTTCTGCCATCTCTACTCCTGGCTTCTCCTTTTACAGTAACAATTGTTCCGTCTTCCAGGGTTACCTCTCTATCTGCAACAACCCAGGCTCCGTTCCTGTGGATCATTAATTTACCTTCCTTAACTGTTACATCACCATCGGTGGTAGTGTAAGTTACCGGTGCAGGCACTGTTGTAACAGTATCTGTATTAACAGTAGAGGCATCGGTTGTTTTAGTTTCGGAATTATTGCAGGCGATAAGTGAAGTTGTCACTACTGCAATTGCAAGAATTTTTTTCATCGTTTTAATTTTTTTGGTTAAAGTGAATAAAGCATATAAACAAAAAATATGCCTGTTTACAGGAGGATAATAGCGGCATGAATTAAGGGGGCTTTGGGGAGTTAACACCCCGGTTCGAATTATATAGCTCTTGATCTTACAAAAATAAAAAAAGGCTCCTGCTCATGCACAATCTCCTTGTAAAAATTAAATCCTAATTTTTGAAGCAATTGAATTGATTTGCTATTGGATCTAATGGTAGTTGCAAGAATTTGTGTATGACCAAAATTTTGTAAAGCATCATCAATTACTACTGATGCAGCTTCAAAAGCATAGCCCCTTTTCTTATGTTGATTCAAAAAGGCAAACCCAATATCGTGATGTGTTAAATAGTCACGCTTGATGAAGGAGATAACGCCAACAGGTTTTTTTTGATCACGGATATTTACAATCCAATAATTAATAGCGGGGTTATCAATGATCTTCTGGATATATCCCCGGGCTTCTTCTGTGGTATTTATATTCCTGTTGCCAATATATTTTATCCATTCTACTGTATTAACCAACTCCATCACAAATTCAGCGTCATGTAGCGTTAATTCTTCCAGTAAAAGCCTTGCTGTGCTATATTCGTTTTGCATATTGAGTGCGTTACTTTCCTTTAATACCCAAAGGTCCATTGTTTTATCGGCACTACCGCTAGCATAATCTTACCAATTTTTACCTTATTGTAGCTAAACAGCTGAAAAGTAGCGTTTAAAAAAATATAATTACACTTTTTTCAAATAAATACTAAAGCCTATACGTTATAGGCAGAATTACGCTCTAAAACCCACCGTATGAAAAATTTTACCCTCATTATGGTAGCAATATGCTGCCCCGTTTTTGCCTTTTGCCAGGATATTACCGGCCTTTGGAAAGGAACCATGTACAACGACTCTACCCAACAAACAACTGAATATGAAATTGTGATTATTAAGGAGAAAGGCAAATACACCGCTTTTTCACATACTTCTTATGTGATAAATGATAAAAAATACTTCGGCATTAAAAAGATAAACGTACGTGTGGCAAAGGATGGTAAGATTGTTATGCAGGATGCCAAACTTGTAGAAGAGAATTATCCGGGCCAACCCAATAAGAATGTGATACAGTTGAATGTACTCGACCTTGTTAATAATGCTGATGAAGCAGCCCTGAACGGACTTTTTGTTACCAACCGATCAAAAGATTACAGGGCTCTTACAGGGCGAATAAGTATAAAAAAGGTAAACCCTTTAACCCAAAGCGACCTGGTGTTATACTTACAAAGGAACAACAGCAGCCAGGATTTTACAGCTGTAAAATAAAAACAGTGTTATAAAATTTATTCACACGATCAACCTGCCAGAGCAGGTTGATCGTGTTTTACTATTTCGCTTCTATAATATTCCCTGTTTCTACTAATCCTGATTTTAATTTTGTTTTAATGTTTGATTCCAATAAGTAAACATTGGAAAAATAGGATGGTACTCCTTCTGCAGATGCTGCAATAGAAGTCCTGATCTCAAAATGCAAGTGAGGTAAATAAGAACTGCCTGATACGCCGATGGCCGCTATCTCCTGTTGCGCGTTTACGAAATCACCTTTTTTTATCTTTAAGCTGTTTTGTTTTAAGTGGGCGTAAATACTTACTGTATTATTTGGGTGGAGAATGGCTACACAATTGCCATATAATTCCAAAGGGTTGGTTGCAATTCCCGGTATGCTGAACTGTTTATCGTCCTTATGTTCGTTGGATGCATAAATAACCTTGCCATCGCCAATAGAATAAACAGCTTTGCCAAATCCAAAATAATCTGCATCGCTTTTTCCATCACCTGCAAATTGCCTGTTATTATTATCCAGCATTATAAAGTCGTAGGCATAACGCATAAAGTTGGCACTTAATCCCAATCCCTTAATGGGCGCAAATTCATAATCAAATCTACGGTGATGGGAATATAGATCATGCCCGTCATAAACTATTACTTTCCCTTTTAATGGAAAGGTATAGTTTGTATTTTGATCAAACAGTTGGGGAGCAACAACCGAATTGATCATGATCTCCTCATTATTATTTTTTGTAAAAGTCCATTCGTACTTTAATTGAGTTAAGGCTGTTGTTAAATTAAAATCAGCAAATGGATTAAAAATGAGTTTTGATGATGCGCCCATAAATTCCCTGTTGGGGATGAGCGTGATACTGGGTGCTGTGCCATTATTATCCAGGAACCGTGAAGAGATCAGCCTGTTATTTTTATCAAATACAGAAACCAATACTTTTGTTAAGGTAAATGTGTCGGTTGAATTATTGGTAACCAGGAAATCAAAATTAAGAAACTGCTTATTTTCGCCTTTTTCAATCAGCACCTTATCCGGCTTTGCTTTTACGGTGATCTTGTCCTGGCATATTGCTGTTATGCTTACAGTCAATAAAATTAAAATTGCTGAAATTATTTTTTTCATGTTAAAAATGGTTTAAAATATTTGGCCAT
>JBBSJI010000073.1:0-14079 GCA_038257425.1 Chitinophagales bacterium | reverse complement strand
TTTATTCTAATTTTACCAGCTTAGCTACCAAACCTAATAATTGCACACAGTGTCCTGCGGACAGTAAAAAAATTCGGAACCATGATACATGTTGGAGACAAGGCGCTTACTTTAGATAACTTCTCAGATATACTCTATAAGAATAAGCAGGTTTGCTTAGATACAAACACTGTTGAAAAGGTGAATGTGAATTTTAATTTCCTCAAAAAATTCTCATCCAATAAACTGATATACGGTATAAACACCGGCTTTGGTCCTATGGCCCAGTACAAGGTTAATGAAAAAAACCTGCTACAGCTTCAGTATAATTTAATAAGAAGCCATAGCTCGGGCGGCGGAAATTTAATGAGTCCCATCCTTGTTAAGGCGGTAATGATCGCAAGGCTCAACAGTTTAATGCAGGCTTACTCAGGCGTTAACACAGAGATAGTTGAACTGCTGAAGGAACTCATCAACAAAGATGTTGCTCCCTGCATTTACGAGCATGGCGGCGTGGGTGCCAGCGGCGACCTGGTTCAGTTGGCTCATCTTGCCCTTGTTTTAATTGGCGAAGGCGAAGTTATTTATGAAGGCGAAGTACAATCAACAGCAACTGTATTCTCCAAATTAAAAATCAAACCGCTTACTATTCATATCAGGGAAGGGCTTGCTATTTTGAATGGCACTTCGGCTATGACCGGTATCGGCATGGTAAATATCATACAGGCACAAAAATTATTGGAGTGGTCGGTAATGTTGTCTGCCATGATCAACGAAGTTGTTGAAGCTTTTGACGATCATTATTCTTACGAACTGAATATTGTTAAGCACCATAAAGGTCAAAATAAAATTGCAGCGCAGCTAAGAGAGATCTTAAAGGACAGCAAAATGATCCGCAGCCGCTCAGAACATTTGTATAACCCCGAAAAGCTTGACCAGGAAGTGTTCCAGGATAAGGTGCAGGAATATTATTCTTTACGTTGCGTAACCCAGGTGCTGGGTCCTATTTATGATACCATCTGCCAGGCCGAAAAAGTGGTAGTGGATGAACTGAACTCGGTAAATGATAACCCGGTTATAGATCATGAGAATGAAAATATTTTTCATGGGGGTAATTTTCATGGCGATTATGTTTCGCTGGAGATGGATAAACTAAAGATCGCTATCACTAAATTATCTATGCTGTCTGAAAGGCAATTGAATTATTTATTGAATGAAAAACTAAATCAAAAATTCCCACCTTTTGTGAACCTGGGTGTACTCGGATTTAATTTTGGTATGCAGGGCATGCAGTTCACCGCAACTTCTACCGTGGCAGAGAACCAGACCATGTCCTTCCCGATGTATGTACACAGCATACCCAACAACAACGATAACCAGGATATTGTGAGCATGGGTTGCAATGCAGCACTCATGACCAAAAGAGTGATAGATAATTCTTTTGAAGTGCTTGCAATACAGATGATGACGGTGTTACAGGCCATTGATTATTTAAAATGCACCGACAGGCTTTCAACAGAAACAAAACATATCTATACCCAGATAAGAAAAGTATTTCCAAAGTTTATAGAGGATCAGCCCAAATACAAAGACCTGGAAAAGATCAAAAGGTATTTTGAAAAAGCAGATCCGGTCATTTCTTTCAGGTTAGATAAAATTCCGGAACAGGTTAATTCCTGAATTAGCTAAAATCTATAAAATAAAAGTTTGTCAGCCTGAGCTTGTCGAAGGCGGGTTGACAGGAAATAGTTTGGGTGTTTAAATATTAAAGAATAAGAACACATGAAATATGCATTAGTTACAGGAGGATCAAGAGGGATTGGAAGGGCAGTTTGTATAAAACTGGCGGCCATGGGGTATAATGTATTGATTAATTACAAATCGAATGAAGAGGAAGCGAATAATACACTTGCATTGGTAAAAGAAAATGGGGTTGATGGGGAGATCATCCAGTTTGATGTATCAGATAAAGAACTCATTAAAACCACGCTGGGCAACTGGATGGAAGCCAATGAAGACAAAGTGATTGAAGTATTGGTTAATAATGCAGGGATACGGGAAGATGGGCTGATGATGTGGATGAAAGATGAGCAATGGGAGAATGTAATGAAAACAAATTTAGACGGGTTCTTTTATGTTACCCGCCTGGTGGTGAACAGCATGCTGCAAAAAAAATATGGACGCATTATCAATATCGTTTCACTTTCCGGTTTAAAAGGCTTGCCCGGCCAAACCAATTATTCAGCAGCAAAAGCTGGTGTTATCGGTGCTACAAAAGCGCTGGCGCAGGAGATAGGAAGAAAAGGAATTACGGTGAATGCGGTGGCACCGGGCTTTATTAAAACAGATATGACCGGAGACCTGAATGAAGCTGAATTAAAAAACATTATTCCGTTAAAGCGTTTTGGTTTGCCGGAAGAAGTTGCACATACGGTTGCATTCTTAGCCTCGGCCGAAGCAGCATATATTACCGGGGAAGTGATTTCTGTGAACGGGGGATTGTATTCATAAAGTCAAAAATCAAAAGTAAAAATTCAAAAAAAGTAACTCATAGACGCAGGGTCCATTTTTGAATTTTGAATTTTTACTTTTTACTTAACATGAACAGAGTTGTTATAACAGGCATGGGCATTTATTCCTGCATAGGAAAAAATCTGGATGAGGTTCGGGATTCTCTGTACAAGGGAAGATCGGGTCTTATACTGGATCCTGTGCGTAAGGCATATGGTTACCGCTCAGGCCTGACCGGCTTTGTAGAAAAACCTGATCTTAAAGGAGTATTAGACCGCAGGGCACGTATAATGCTGCCCGAGCAGGGAGAATATGCTTATTTAGCTACGGTTGAAGCCTTGCAAAATGCAGGTATCGATGCAGACTATATACAGGAACATGAAATAGGTATTTTATATGGTAACGATAGTTCCGGTAAAGCCGTGATAGAAGCAGATAATATAATCAGGGATAAAAAAGATACCATGCTGGTTGGTTCGGGTTCTGTTTTTCAAACCATGAACTCAACTGTAACCATGAACCTCTCCACCATTTTCAAACTACGTGGTGTAAACTTTACCATCAGCGCAGCCTGTGCAAGTGGCTCGCATGCTATTGGCCTGGGTTATCATTTTATAAAAACCGGTTTACAGGATTGTATCATTTGTGGCGGCGCACAGGAAATAAACCATTTAGCCATGGGCACTTTTGATGCCTTGTCTGCTTTTTCGGTAAGAGAATCTGATCCGGCAAAAGCTTCCCGGCCATTCGACCGTGACCGGGATGGACTGATACCCAGCGGTGGGGCTGCAACAGTTATTTTAGAAAGCCTCGAATCGGCACAAAGAAGGGGAGCAAACATATTAGGAGAAGTTATAGGCTATGGATTTTCATCAAATGGCGCTCATATTTCTAATCCTACCGTTGATGGTCCGGTAAGGTCGTTGCACATGGCTATGAAAGATGCCGGCATACAGTCGGGCGATGTGGATTATATAAATGCACATGCTACTTCAACCCCGGCAGGCGATGCAAGCGAAGCAAAAGCCTTACATGATGTTTTTGGTGCACATAAACCACTCGTTAGTTCAACCAAATCCATGACCGGCCATGAATGCTGGATGGCCGGTGCCAGTGAAATTGTTTACTCTGTATTAATGATGCAAAACTCCTTTGTTGCACCTAATATAAATTTTGAAAACCCTGATGAGGATTCCGCAAAATTGAATATAGCAAAAGTGGCGGTGGAAAAAGATATAGTTGTATTTTTGTCCAACTCCTTTGGTTTTGGAGGAACTAACTCATCGCTAATTATCAGGAAACTGGTATAATTGAAAACTGCTTATGACAAACAATGAAATTATAGAAAAAATTCACGAATTCCTGGTAGAGGATTTTGAAGTGAGTGCAGAAAAATTAGTACCTGAAGCTAATTTAAAAGATACACTTGGGCTCGACAGCCTGGATTATATTGATTTGGTAGTGGTTATAGAAAGCAATTTTGCTTTTAAAGTAAAACCCGAAGACTTCACCGATATAGCTACCTACCAGGATTTTTGCGATTACGTGATTTCCCGTGTAAATTCAAAAGAATTGGCTTAATGTCTTCCTGGCAGGGCAAATCAAAAGGCACTCCGCTTGGATACAGGATATTTGTGTGGGTATTAAAAACCTTTGGTGTTTTACCGGCTTATTTCCTGCTGCGTTTTATTGCACTGTACTATTTTTTTTTTTCTTTTAAAGCTTCCCGGCAAATCTATTTACTGTACCGCCAGAAACTTGGCTATAACAGTATCTCATCCATTACTAAAGTGTATACCAATTATTTTTTGTTGGGGCAGAGTATTATTGATAAGGTAGTTGTAATGTCAGGAATAAAAAACAATTTTACTTTTGATTTTGATGGAGAAGAAAATCTGCGGCAGATAGCCAGCATGCAAAAAGGAGGCATTTTGCTTAGCGCCCATATCGGTAATTGGGATGTTGCTGGACATTTGTTCACCCGGCTTGAAACGCCCATTAATATTGTGTTGTATGATGGGGAACATGAACAGATCAAAGAATACCTGGAAAGGGTCACCGGTAAGTCGAAAATAAATATCATTGTTATTAAGAACGACCTGAGTCATATTTATGCCATCAGCAATGCATTTGCAAACAATGAACTGGTTTGCATGCATGCCGACAGATTTATGCCGGGCAATAAAACACTTACGGGAAAATTCCTGGGTGCGGAAGCAAGGTTTCCCATGGGTCCTTTTTTACTGGCAGCTACTTTTAAAGTGCCGGTATCTTTTGTTTTTGCCGTGAAAGAAACCAGCCTGCATTATCATTTTTTTGCCACTGCTATAAAAGATTATAGTTCTTTTGCAAAAGAGGCGGTTATGCAGGAAATGTTGAATGATTTTACTACAGCAATGGAAACTAAAGTGAAACAATATCCCGAACAGTGGTTTAATTATTATAATTTTTGGAAGGCTTAAATAATATGGTAACAAAAGAAAATATACAGGCACTTATTCCGCAAAGGCCCCCCTTTGTAATGATCGATACATTGGTATCCTTCAGCGGGCAAAGCACTACAACGGGCTTTTCAATCAGGGCTGATAATATTTTTGTAGAGAACGGAACCTTTAAAGAACCGGGCCTGGTTGAGAATATTGCACAGACTGCTGCTGCAAGGGCAGGTTATATTTCAAAAAAAGAAGATAAGCCTGTAGAAGTTGGATACATAGGCTCGGTAAATAACCTGCAGGTATTTGCCCTGCCTAAAACCGGCGATGAATTAATAACAGAAATTACCATAGAAAACCAGATTTTTGATGTAACATTAATTTCCGGGAAGGTCAGCTGCAATGGAGAGTTGATGGCCCAATGCAATATGAAAATATTTATTAATAAAATAAAAAATTCCTGATCATGAAACGGACACAAAAATTAGGCTGGCTGTTTGCTTTGATATTATTTTTAGGAAACAGCTCTACATCTTTTTCACAAACAGTAAAAGATTTTTTTAGTAACAATTCCATCTCATTGACCTACCTGGGTATTGATTATACAAAGGCACGCCTCATCAATGATCCGGGAGGGAATCCCGCTGATATTAAAGCCCGGTTGTATGGGAGCATGAACGACCTGGTGATCAATGAGCCGGATAATTATAAAATTGCAGGAGCATTCAGTAGGAGCGGTACTGTTACAAATGACATATCAGCCGTTACTGCAAAAAATGAAAAGATCAATGCCAATGATATCATGTCATCAAATGCAGGCGATTTTAACAGGTTAACGGAAGCTGATATAGCTGCTGCAGTTAAGGCTTTAAATCTAAAAAATAAAGAAGGGATTGGTCTTGTTTTTATCATGGAAGGAATGAAGAAAGAAGAGAAAAAAAGCTTTGGTTCAGTTTGGGTAACATTGATAAACATGAAAACAAAAACTGTATTAATGACCGAAAGGATGGAACAGGAAGCAGCAGGATTTGGTTTCAGGAATTTCTGGGCTTCTATCATTAAAAAAAGCATTATAGAGATCAATAAGAAAAAGTATAAGGGCTGGCAGAATAAATACAGCAGCTGAGCATAGGTATTATGAAAAAGGAATTGACCAACAGAACAGAGATACTGGTACGCTTTAATGAAGCAGACCCACTGGGTATTGTATGGCATGGCCATTATATCCGGTATTTTGAGGATGGAAGAGAGGCGTTTGGAAACATGCACAGCCTGGGTTATCTGGAAGTGTATAAACTTGGTTTCATTATTCCCGTGGTGAGCGTACAATGCGATTATAAAAAATCATTGCGATATGGCGATAGGGTTATAGTAGAAACGAAATACATACCTACTGAAGCGGCAAAAATGAAATTTATCTATCGCCTGTTCAATGCAGCAACAGGAGAAGTGGTGGCAACAGGTTCATCTGTTCAGGTATTTTTAAGTAAAGATGATTCAGTACTTCAACTGGCCAACCCGCCTTTTTTTGAAGAATGGAAAAAACAACATGACCTGGTTTAACCCGAAAAACTATGACAGAAATTTTTATCAGTTCAGATAATATTACATCACCCATTGGTTTAACAACTGCCGAAAATTTTCAGCAGCTTAAACAAAATGTGTCGGGCATAAAATTACATGATGACAAAAACATGTCGGATCAGCCATTTCAGGCAGCATTATTCCAGGCAGATATCAATAATAATAGTTTAAAAAAATATACCCGGTTTGAAAACCTGTTGATCAGTTCTATCACTGATGCTTTGGTAAAAAGTAAGATCAACGCAGCGGATAATAAAACCATCCTGATCATTTCTTCTACAAAAGGGAACATAAGTTTATTGGAAACTGAACCGGCATCCGCAACCTTGAACGAAAGAGTTTCACTAAATACATCTGCAAAACTGGTTGCCGGTCATTTTGGATTTTTACATGAACCGGTAATTGTTTCCAATGCCTGTATATCGGGCATGCTGGCCCTTTTAACCGGTATGCGCTTAATGCAATCCGGGCAATATGAACATGCAGTTGTTGCCGGTGCAGATGTGATCAGCAAATTTGTGCTGTCAGGCTTTCAATCTTTCCAGGCGGTAAGTATGTTGCCTTGTAAACCTTTTGATGCTGCAAGAGACGGGATCAATTTAGGCGAAGGTGCAGGTACCATAATTCTTACCTGTAATAAGGAACAGTCTTCGGGAATTAAAGTGAGCGGAGGTGCTGTAAGTAACGATGCTAATCATATCAGCGGTCCATCCCGTACCGGCGAAGAACTAAACCTGGCAATAACCGGTGCCATGAATGCTGCAGGGCTAACTGCAAATGATATTGATTTTATTTCTGCCCATGGCACTGCTACAATTTTTAACGATGAAATGGAAGCCAAAGCTATTAACCTTGCCGGCCTGCAGTTGGTGCCAGTTAATAGTTTAAAAGGATATTACGGACACACATTGGGTGCTGCCGGGTTGATTGAATCAATTATTTCAATTCAATCTTTAAAAGAAAACCTGGTTATACCAACCCGTGGATATGAGAACCCCGGGGTAACACAGGCAGTAACTATATGTACATCGTTACTTCAATCATCATTACAACATTGCTTAAAAACAGCTTCCGGTTTTGGGGGTTGTAATGCAGCAATAGTTTTCAGTAAACAATAATTATAAAAAATAAAAACACCGCTTTAAAATTTATGAATTTTTTTTCAAAGGATACTAAAACAGCTTTTAAAGCAAAAGAAGCAGCACAATGGATAGCATTTGGCCCGGTAATTTTCCAGGCAGCAAGGGTACTCCGTAATTCAGGCATATTAAAATTGCTTGAAGACAGTGGCAAAATCGGCTTAACTAATGAAGAAATTGCAGAGCAGGTGAAGCTCTCTAATTACGGTGTAAGGGTATTGCTTGAATCGGGACTTAGTCTTGGACTTGTGCTGCTGAACGAAAAGAAATTTACGCTTGGTAAAGTGGGGTACTTTATTTTAAATGATGGCTTAACAAAAACCAATATGGATTTTGTGCATGATGTAAATTACAAAGGCCTGTATTATTTAGATGAAAGTATTGAAACCGGCAAACCTGCCGGGTTAAAAACACTTGGTGACTGGCCCACCATTTATGAAGGCTTATCACAACTGCCTCCGCATATTCAAAAAAGCTGGTTCAGCTTCGATCATTATTTTTCTGATGATGCTTTTCCGCTTGTATTGCCGATGGTATATAACGGAAAAGTAAAAAAGCTACTGGATATTGGTGGTAACACCGGTAAGTGGACCATCGCTTCTACAAGCTATGATCCTGATGTACATATCACCATTATGGATTTGCCGGGTCAGTTAAACGTAGCAAGAAAGAAGATCGAAGAACTTAGTTTGAATGATCGTGTTTCTTTTTTACCGGTAAATATTTTAGATGAATCCGTTAAGTTTCCCAAAGGTTTTGATGTGATCTGGATGAGCCAGTTCCTGGATTGTTTTTCTGAAGCAGAGATCGTTTCTATTTTAAAAAGATGCTATGAAGCCCTGGATGAAAATGGAGAAGTAATTATTCTTGAACCTTACTGGGACAGGCAAAAATTCGAGATTGCCGCTTTCTGTTTACAACAAACATCTATATATTTTACCGCACTTGCCAATGGCAACAGCCAGATGTACAGCGCCGAAGTATTTATAAAATGTATTGAACAGGCAGGCTTTGATATTGTTGAAGAAATTGATCATATCGGCTTAAGCCAAACCCTTATTAAGTGTAAAAAAAGAAAATAGGTAAGATGAAAACAGAACAGGTAGATGTATTGGTTATAGGTGCCGGCCCTGCGGGTACAGTAGCAGCCTCCATTATTAATAAAGCCGGCTTTACAGTTAAGATCGTGGAGAAGATGAAGTTTCCACGTTTTGTAATTGGCGAAAGTTTATTGCCCCGTTGTATGGAAGCATTGGAGGAAGCAGGTTTTTTAGACGCAGTAAAAGCAAAGGGTTTCCAGGAGAAATTTGGGGCCAAGTTTGTAAAGAATGGTAAGATATGCGACTATTTTTTTGCTGACCAGTTCACACCCGGCTGGAGCTGGACATGGCAGGTGCCGAGGGGAGAGTTTGATAAAACATTAGCTGATACCTGCGAAAGCATGGGCATTCCGATCAGCTATGAAACAACAGTTACCGGCATTGAATTCAATGGCAGCGATTCTGTTACAACAGTTGAAGATATTGATGGAAACAAATCTGCAATAAAAGCAAGGTTCATTGTAGATGGAAGCGGCTATGGTAGAGTGATACCTAAGCTGTTCGGTATGGATAAGCCATCAAACCTGCCGCCACGCAAAACCTTGTTTACACATGTGGTAGATACCAGGCGTACCATGGATGATGAACCAAACCGCATCACCATCATTGTACATCAATATGGAATATGGATATGGGTGATTCCTTTTTCAAACGGTAAAACATCTGTGGGGTTTGTGGGCGAGCCTGAATTTTTTAAAGCAACCGACGGAACTCCTGAAGAACAATTGAGAGCTTTATTGGCAACACAGCCTTACTTAAGCGAAAGGATGAAAGATGTGGAATTTGTTTTTGAACCTAAGGTATTAGAATCATGGTCAACAACTACCAATAAGTTTTACGGCGATGGTTTTGTATTAACTGGTAATGTAACTGAATTTTTAGATCCTGTTTTTTCATCCGGTGTTACGCTGGCAACAGTATCAAGTCAAAAAGCAGCAAACCTTGTTATTAAAAAATTAAAAGGTGAAGAAGTGGATTGGGATGCAGATTATACCCAGGCTATGATGCAGGGTGTAAATACTTTCCGCTCCTATGTTATGGCCTGGTATGAAGGTACATTGGATACTATTTTCTTTGCCGATAACCAGGTACCTGAAATTAAAAGCATGATCTGTTCTGTATTGGCCGGTTATGTTTGGGATACTAATAATCCTTACGTAAAAGATCACCAGACTGCTTTACAAAAATTAGCTAAACTGATCACACTTAGAGATTCAATTAAAGCGAAAGAAGCCAATACCTGATAAAATATTGACAAGAGAAAACTATATCAATGCTTCCTGTGTGATCAGCAATAATGTTGTTTATAAAAATGGTCAACCTGTTTTTGAAGCAAAGGGATCAGATCTGCCTGAATTTTTAATGGCGGCTTATCGGCATTTCGACTCGCAGTATCCCAAATTCTTCAAAATGGATAACCTGAGTAAATTAGGTTGGCTGGCCAATGAAGTGCTGTTAAAAGATAATTTTGATAAAGAAAAATACAGACCTGAAGATATCGGCATCGTTTTGTCCAATGCTAATTCTTCTCTTGATACTGATATCAAATATTATGAAACCACCAAGACCATTGCAAGCCCAGCCCAGTTTGTGTATACATTGCCTAATATTGTAATTGGTGAAATATCCATTCGGCATCATTTTAAAGGCGAGAATGCTTTTTTTATATTTGAAGAATTTAATGCAGGGTTTATTGAACAATATGTAAGTAACCTCATTAATAACAATATATTGCAGTGCTGTATTTGCGGCTGGATAGAAGTGTTGCACAATAACTACCGCACAAGTTTATTTTTGATAGAGAAAGATAAAACCACCAATTCAGTTAATTTTACAAAAGAGAATTTAAATAAAATACACCAGTTACAAAATGGATAAATTAATGTCGGATCTGAAATCACAGATCATTACCCAGTTGAACCTGCAGGATGTAAAGCCTGAAGATATAGGAGATGACCAGCCTTTATTTGTTGAAGGCCTGGGCCTCGATTCAATTGATGCGTTGGAGCTGATTGTGCTGTTACAACAGCAATACCAGATCAAATTATCAAATGCAGAGGACGGTCCAAAAGTTTTCCATTCTGTTCGTACCATGGCTGAATATATAACTGCTCACCAAGCCCAGAATTCATAAAAAATGAACGCACCCGTTTTTGTTGCCGGCACAGGTATCATTTCGGCGATAGGTAATAATGTCGCTGAGTGCCTTGATGCGCTGGAAATTGGGAGAGCAGGAATGGATAGGATGAAACACTTTGATTCTGTACAGCGGGAAAGACTGCCGGTTGCCGAAGTGAAACTCAGTAACAATGAACTTGCTGTACTTGCCGGCTTACCTAAGTTCAAAAGCCGTACTGCTTTATTAAGTTTAATAGCTGCAAAAGAAGCGCTGCTGCATGCAGGCATTGAGAACCTTACCGGTTTACGTTCGGGCTTTATTTCAGCCAACTCTGTTGGTGGTATGGATAAGACAGAACATTTCTTCACCGAATTTTTCAGGGATAATAATAAAGGGCGCCTTCGTGAAGTTGTTGATCATGAATGCGGCAGTGTGACAGAGCTGGTGGCAGATGCTTTAGGCATTAAAGATTATATATCCACAATCAGCACCGCCTGTTCTTCTTCTGCTAATGCCATTTTTTTTGGCGCAAGGCTTATCAAAAATAATATACTGGATGTGGTGGTTGCCGGTGGTACAGATTCACTGACCCGGTTTACACTAAACGGCTTTAATACTTTGATGATTGTGGATGAACAGTTCTGCCAGCCATTTGATGAGAACCGTCGTGGGCTTAATCTTGGAGAGGGAGCTGGTTATATTGTTTTAGTATCAGAAAAAATTGCTGCTGATTTAAAAAACAAACCCAATGTTGTTTTGAGTGGCTATTGCAATGCCAATGATGCCTACCATCAAACGGCATCATCACCTGATGGCATAGGTTCTTACCTGGCTATGAGCGGGGCATTAAAAAAGGCAGGATTACAACCTTCAGATATTGATTACATTAACCTGCATGGCACAGGCACACAAAATAATGATATAGCAGAAGGAACAGCCATCAAAAGATTGTTCCATCCGCAATATCCAAAAATGAGTTCAACAAAAACTTTTACGGGGCATACATTGGGGGCCAGCGGCGGAATAGAAGCGGTGTTTTCGGTATTGGCATTACAGCATGGTATGGTTTTTCCAAACCTACGTTTGGAGACACCCATGGCTGATCTGCCATTTGTTCCGGAAAGAAAACTTGTAAAAAATATAGAACTGAAAAATGTGCTTTCCAATTCTTTTGGCTTTGGAGGCAATTGTTCATCATTGATTTTTTCGAAAATTGATTAACTCAAATTCTTTAAGTTGTCAGCCTGAGCTTGTCGAAGGCGTTATGTTTTCTAAGTAACCCGTCTTCGACAAGCTCAGACTGACAGCTCAATAGTTAAAGTAAAAATAAAAAAGAGTACAAGAATGTATATAAGAGCAACAGGAAATATCTCCCCGCAAAAAACCTTTGGCCACCAGCCATTGACGGAGACTGTTGCATATACCGGCAACCGCCTTGCCTGTATAGAACCCGATTACAAAGATTTTATTGACCCGAAGCAGATCCGCAGGATGAGCCGCATTATACGGATGGGTGTGGCCGCTGCTATGGAATGTCTGCAGGAAGCCGGAGTAAAAGTACCTGATGCCATTATTACCGGAACAGCTTATGGCTGCCTGGAGGACACCAATTCATTCTTAAGCAGGATGGTGGAGTTTAATGAAGAATTGCTTACGCCTACCTCATTCATACAATCAACACACAATACAATTGGCGCACAGATAGGCTTGTTGCTGCAATGCAATAATTATAACAATGCTTTTGTGCACCGGGGATTTTCTTTTGAAAGCGCCTTGCTTGATGGTATGTTGTTGCTTAAAGAAAATGAAGCTTCAAATGTGCTGGTTGGCGCAATTGATGAGATCACCAATACAAGCCATACTATTTTAAACCGGCTGGGTTTGTATAAACAAGGTCCGGTATCTAATGCTGACATTTATAAAACAAAAACGAAAGGAACCATTGCCGGGGAAGGAGCAGCTTTTTTCTTACTGGCAAATGAACCATCAGCAACTGATTATGCAAAGCTGGAAGGGCTGTATACTTTTTACAAGCCGGATGGTATAAAAGATATTGAAAAAAATATTCTATCCTTTCTGTCTGATCAATCAATCAATATGAATGATATTGATCTTATCATAACCGGCAAAAATGGAGATGCAGGAAATGATAAAACTTATGAACAGTTTACACAAAGTATTTTTGCCGGCAATGAAACGATCAACTATAAAAATTTTTGTGGTGAATATCCTACGGCCTCAGCCTTTGCATTGTGGCTGGCAGCAAATATCATTAAAGCCGGTAAAGTGCCTGCAGCGTTGAACTATACTGGTTCTGCTGAAAGCAAAATAAAACGTGTTTTGATCTATAATAATTACCAGGGCATACATCATTCTTTATTTTTGGTAGCCTCATGTTAAACTTCAGAAATACAAATATCTTTTTTATCTTACTGATTGCTATCTTAATAGGAGTACATGTAAAATTCGGGCTGCCTTACTTTATATACTTTTTAATACTTCTTACCTATTCTCTCATTTTATTTTGGGGATGTTACTATGTTGGCTCCAACTTTTTTATTAGGATCATTTGTAAGGCAGAAACCGATAAGAAAGAAATTGCCATCAGCTTTGATGATGGTCCGGTAATTAGTTTCACGCCGGCTATTTTAGACATATTGAATACCGAAAATGTAAAAGCTACATTTTTCTGCATTGGCCGCCGGATCGCCGGTAATGAAAATATTTTGCAACAGGTACATGCAGGTGGTCATATCATCGGCAACCACAGTTTTTCACATCATTTCTGGTTTGATATGTATTCTGCCAAAAAAATGAAGGAAGATCTTGCACAGATGGACGCTGCTATGGAAAAGGTTATTGGGCTTAAACCAAAGCTGTTCAGGCCGCCTTATGGGGTAACCAACCCCAATCTTAAAAAAGCGATCGTTAAAGGAGGATATACCCCGGTTGGCTGGAGCGTAAGATCAATGGATACCATAATAAAAGACGAAAAAAAGCTGCTCAATAAGATAAATGCCGGTATTAAGCCCGGCGCTGTTTTTCTTTTTCATGATACCTGTGCAGTTTCTTTAAAAACCTTGCCGGCATTTATAAAAGAAGTTAAAAAGCGGGGTTATAACATTGTGCCGCTGGATAAATTGTTACATTTGCAACCCTATGCATAAATTAGTATTGATATGTTGTTTCATCCTTGCAGGAGTAGCTGTTCAGGC
>JBBSJI010000072.1:0-14218 GCA_038257425.1 Chitinophagales bacterium | reverse complement strand
CCCCATGCTTTTGACAATGTTTGCATCACTATCAAATTAGGATATATGGTAAGTTCGGGTATAAATGTTTTTTGCTTTGAGTAATTGATATATGCTTCATCAATAATTACAATACCGCGAAAATTATTCAATAAAGTTTTAACATCATCCCTGTTCATATTATTTCCTGTAGGATTATTTGGAGAGCAAATGAATAAGAGCTTTGTATTGCTATCTGTTGCCTGCATGATGCCATCTACATCCAATTGAAATTCCTGATTCAGGTTTACCTTCCTGACTTCTACATCATTGATCGCTGCACTTACTTCATACATACCATAAGTTGGTGGACAAATGATCACATTATCTTTTCCAGGGTTACAGCATATGCGGTAAGCCAGATCAATGATCTCATCACTACCGTTGCCGACACAAATATTTTCTGCCGGAACTCCCTTTATCCTTGCCAATTGAAATTTTAACTGCCATTGCAATGGATCGGGATAACGATTATACCTCACCCCCAGCCCCTCTCCTAAAGGAGAGGGGAGCGGTGATCCGTAAGCATTTTCATTGGCATCCAAAAACACAGAAGCCTTGCCGTTAAACTCGTGCCGGGCCGAGGAATAAGGTTTCAGGTTCTTTATATTGCTGCGTATTAATTTTTGCAGGTCAAATGGTATGTTCATTTATTTATTTATTTCATTTAATCTGATAGTAATAGCATTTTTATGTGCAGCTAATCCTTCGGCAGTAGCCATGATTTCCACAGCCTTGCCTATCGCCTGAATTCCTGTTTTATTGATCTGCTGAAAAGTTATTTTCTTAACAAAACTATCCAGCGATACCCCGCTATATGCTTTTGCATATCCATTAGTAGGCAGTGTATGATTAGTACCCGATGCATAATCACCTGCACTCTCAGGTGAATAATGTCCCAGGAAAACACTGCCTGCATTAATGACCAGTTCACACAACTGTTCAGCATTATCAGCCGCAATGATCAAATGTTCAGGAGCATATTCATTTAACAGTTCAAAAGCCTGCGGTAAATTTTCCATTACCACTGCCACACTGTTCTCTAAGGCATGGGTAGCTATTATTTTTCTTGGTAAGAAAGCCCCCTGCTTTTCAATTTCATCCTGTACATTTTCAATAATTGATAGAGAAGCCGCAACCAATATCACCTGGCTATCTATGCCATGCTCAGCCTGACTTAAAAGATCGGCTGCAACAAAAGATGCTTTGCCCGTTTCATCTGCATAAACAGCCAGTTCACTCGGACCCGCAGGCATATCAATTGCAATACCTGCTGCACTAACCAACTGCTTGGCACAGGTTACATACTGGTTACCGGGACCAAATATTTTATTGACCTTTGAAATTGTCTGGGTACCATAGGCCATTGCAGCAATTGCCTGCACACCACCAACTTTATAAATTGTTTTTATACCGAGTATTGAAGCAACATATAAAATGACCCGATCGATCCTGCCATCTTTACCAGGAGGTGTGCATACGATGATCTCTTTACATCCTGCCAGCACAGCAGGAATACCCAGCATTAACAAAGTAGAGAATAAGGGAGCCGTGCCGCCGGGAATATACAGGCCAACTTTTTCAATAGCCACAGAGCGTCTCCAGCATACAACACCTGTTGTTGTTTCTACTTTTGTAACCATTTCTCTTTGCATGGTATGAAATGCAGTAATATTATTCTTTGCCAATTCAATTGCCGCTTTCAGATCTTCACCAACAGTTTTTACGGCATCTGAAATTTCCTTTGCTGTTACCTGTAATGCTTCCAGCTCAGCTCCATCAAATTGTTTTGTATATTTTTTTATGGCTTCATCCCTGTTCAACTTTACATCTTCCATTATGGAAAGAACATTTGCTTCTAACTGTTTATGATCACCAACCGGCCTTTGCAATATTTCCTGCCATGCTGTTTTATCGGGGTTTATAAATGTTTTCATGTTGATGATTAATTATTTATACGATCATTTTTTCAATAGGCAATACCAGGATGCCCTGAGCCTCATACTGCTTTAATTTTTCTATCACTTCCCAAAAATCATTTTCATTTACAACACTTTGCACACTGCTCCAGCCAGGTTCTGCCAGTGGCACAACCGTAGGGCTCTTCATACCCGGCAGTAACGAAAAAATACTTTCCAGCTGTTTGTTTGGCGCATTAAGCATGATATACTTATTATTTTTTGCTTCTTTAACTGAATTGATACGTAACAACAATTTTTCCAGTAATCCGGTATTTTCTTCACTGAGGTTTTTATTTGCTGCCAATACAGCTTCTGATCTCAAAATAATTTCCACTTCCTTTAATCCATTGGTGAATAATGTACTGCCACTGCTCACCAGGTCGCAAATTGCATCTGCCAAACCAATGCCCGGCGCAATTTCAACTGAGCCGCTGATCTCATGTATTTCTGCATTAATATTTTTTTGGGTAAGGTATTGCTGCAATAAAACCGGGTAAGAAGTCGCAATTTTTAATCCTTCCAGGTCAGTGTATGACAGGTAATTTAAATTCTTTGGGACTGCAACACTTAACCGGCATTTACCAAAGCCAAGCCGGTACATCAGGTCAATATCCCTGGCTTTCTCCAGCAAAACATTTTCGCCTACAATACCAATATCCGCCACCCCATCAAATACATACTGCGGTATATCATCATCCCTTAAAAAATATACTTCCAAAGGAAAATTCTCAGCGATCGTTTTTAGCTTATTGTGGCCGTTGCTTAACTGGATACCACATTCCTTTAAAAGTTTTACCGACTCCTCGTACAATCTTCCGGATTTTTGAATAGCGATCTTTAACATCTTGTAGTTTATTTAAGTTTAGTGCAATAAAAAAGGGCTCACTTTTCAGTAAGCCCTTTTGAAAATATGCTTCATGCATACATATCAACATAACTTACCTGGCGGTAGTGTATGATGATGATGTATGTTTATTATTTGTTTCATTGTTTGCAAATTAAAGCATGAAGATCTGAACTGCCAAATATTAACTGATAAAGTTTGAACATTTTATGATATTAAACCTTATCAGTTAAACAAAGCAGCAAAAAATTATAATACTATGACAATTATATTTGATCCTGCTAATATAAGATCAAAACTGTTGTACCTGAATGCCCAGGCCGGGAGAACTGGTGTAGATGATCTTCCCATTATTAAAATTCACTCCTTCAGCAGTATCTTCCGCCAATAATAATGGACCATCCATGTCAACATAATCCAGCATTGGCGCCAGTTGTGCTATGGCAGCGGTGCCTATAGAGCTTTCATTCATACAACCTACCATTACCTTCAGCTGCAATTCTTTTGCTTTGGTTATCATACGCCGGGCTGCTGTTATGCCACTGCATTTGGTGAGTTTAATATTGATACCATGAAAATGGCTGACACATTTTTCAACATCATTTTCAAAAACACAGCTTTCATCTGCTATCAATGGTAAAGCAGACTGTTCAAATAAAATCTTCATTCCTTCCCAATTATCTTTTGCCAATGGCTGTTCTACAAACTCAACACCCAGTTCTTTCAATACTGGTATTTTTTGCAGTGCCTGTTCCAGTGTCCAGCCGGCATTGGCATCTACCCGAAAAACAGCATCGGTATGCTTTCGTAATTCACTTACCATTTCTATATCACCATCTACTCCAACTTTTATTTTATAAATGGGCCAGGGTTTGGCTTTCATTTTGGCAACCATATTTTCAATGCTGTCTATGCCAATGGTATAATCTGTTAGGGGAGCTGTTGCTGTATCAAGTTCCCAAAGCTGGTGCAACTGTTTTCTTTTCAGCTTGCCATAAATATCCCAGCCGGCCATATCTAATGCGCAAACCAAAAAAGGATTTGCCGGAAATAAGTGATGCAGGTAATGCCAGTATCTTTCCGGATCGGAGAATGCGAATTTTTCAACAAATATCTTTTTACGCTCCAGGTCCTCAAGCATTTTTTCTACAGTGATGTTGTAGTACGTAATTGCAGGGGCTTCGCCATAACCTTTTATGCCCATAAAATCAAGCTCAACAATTAAAGTAGGCTGATGTGTCTTGGTTCCTTTAGAAATGGTGAATGGGTGATGGAAAGGTAGGTTGTATGTTTTGTATCTGAGTTTCATTGTAGTGTTTTTGTCAGTCAGACTTCCGAAGCCCCTGTCTGTCATGCTTAGGAACGAAGCATCTCTAAAAGTCTGTCAGGATGTGTTTGTCGAACCCGGTATTTTTAATGAAACCCGCCTTCGACAGGCTCAGGCTGACAGCTTAAAATTTTAAGAGCCAGTCCATAAAATAAATCTCATGCCTCGACATAACAGAAAAAAAATCACCTTCCACTTTCCTCAATATAAGTTCTCAGCTCTTTGGTAAAATCGTTCTCTTTTAAAAGTTCTTCCATGTTTATATGCATGCGGTAATTCCAGTAATGTTCTGCTTCGGCAGGATTATTAATTCTTTCTTCATTAGGATCTTCACGCCTGATATCTGCATTCATACCCATCAGGTCCTGCAACTGGAAAATACTCCACATGGCAGGTGAATAAAGATGTTGCAGGATGATCTCTTTATTAATCCAGGGTTCGCAATAAACAGGGGGCTCGCCGCTTTGCCCCATCAGGTGGTTATAAAAATGTTTTGTTCTGAAGCTGTCTTCCTCCCACCATGCCCTGATAGTACTCATATCATGTGTAGAGGGTGATACTACACTTAAATAAGGTGCATCGTTTGGATGAAAGAATTCTATCCCGGTTTTTTTGGGCATCCTTTGTATCTCCAGGCTTAAGATACCCAGCTGCTCCATCACTTCAGGCACACAATGCGGTACCATACCCAGGTCCTCGCCGCAAACCAGCATATTGGTATTGGTTTTAAGGCCCGGCAGTTTTTTAATCGCTTCTTTTTTCCAAAGATCATCCTGGCGGTGATAAAAATAATCGATATAGATAGCGGATAATTCTTTTTGCGAATGCTTATCCAGGTTCTTAAAAGATGAAGTATCCTGCATGGAAATGCGGAAGTGAAATTCCTGGCCGTTTGAATCCGGCACTTCAAAAAAGATAACATTGGTGATCAGGTCATATAAGCCCTGCTTTACCTTGTTATCAAAACTTTGGTCTGTTTTAAAATGAGCTTCAACCTTACGCTGGGTATTGAATTTTTTCTTGAGTTTTAAACCGTTGAAAAACGTTTTTTTAACGGCTTCTTTTTTATTTCCAAAAAGCTCGATGAGTATAGAATCATTTACATAAGGTTCGGTATAGCGGTATTTTTCGAAAGTAATATTCTTTGCAAACAGTTCATTTATAGAAACCGGCAGTGCAGGAATAAATCTTCCCATGATACCTTCAACTGCATGCGCCGGTATGCTCCAGATGCGGAAAAACCCGAGGATATGATCTATACGAAAAGCATCAAAGTAATTACTCATCTGCTCAAAGCGTTTTCTCCACCAGGTAAAATTATCTTTCTGCATGGCTTCCCAGTTATAGGTAGGAAAGCCCCAGTTTTGGCCCTTGGCTGTAAATGCATCGGGTGGCGCTCCCGCCTGTTCATTCATATGGTACAGGCCGGGCTCTATCCAGGCATCAACACTGTTGCGGCAGATACCGATGGGTATATCGCCTTTAATGATTACCCCGTTCTTGTGTGCATATTCCGTTGCCCCTTTCAACTGCAGGTGCAGGTGATACTGGGTAAAATAGTGGAAAGCGATCTCATCATATTGTTTCTGCAGCGGACTAACCAACTGCTGCATTTCACTTTCATTATACACGGTATGGGTCTTCCAGTTATTAAAATCCGCGGTCTTATATTTATCCCTTAAATAAGAAAAAGCAGCATAAGGTTCCAGCCAATGCCTGTTCAATTCAAAGAAAGTGATGTATTGCAGGTTGTTCTTAAAAGTTTCCTTCTGCAGTTTATACAGTTCTCTTATGGCAGCGATCTTTATTTTCATCACTTCCTCGTAATCAAGTTCTGCCAGTTTATTCAATTGTTTTTTCTTAGCCGAAAGTTTTGTGACCACTTCAGCATTTGCTGTACCAGCAACTGTTTCCAGGTTTACTAACAGGGGGTGTAATGCAAATGCAGAAATGGCTGAATAGGGGTAAGAATCTTTCCAGCTGTATGTTGCTGTGGTATCATTCACCGGCAGCAGCTGTATCATTTTAAGGCCGGTCTTTTTTGCCCAGTCAACCAACAGTTTCAGGTCATTGAATTCGCCAGTACCAAAACTTTTTTTAGTACGCAAACTAAAAACAGGAATAGCTACGCCTGCTCCTTTCCAGTTCACATTATCCAGTTTGGCAAATCCATCATGTATAATAGTAAAAGCATCTTTACCATCCTCATTTAAGATTATCCTGTTATTGCCATCCTCAAACCTGCTGAATTTTTGGGTATCGCTGTTATAAATGCCATACTTATATCCAACAGGAAAAGATACTTTACTAAGATTAAGCTGGATGACCCACCAGTTATCTTTTTTGGTAAGCAATAAAACATTTGCCTTATCCCAGTCATGCAAAGCAGCAGATGATCCGCTTATGCAGATTGCTTCATTTTCCTGTAATACCGGGGCTTTTACCCTAAGCTCATGTGTGGTAGTGCCTGCTGTTTTATTTACTGAACTTTTAATGGCAGCTTTTCTCTTCAATAAGATATCGGCAAATGGCGCAGTAAAAAAAGCATTTTCAAATGCACCTGCATAATTCCATTCATCGGTTAGTACGATCTTAGATGCTTTTATTTTATCAAACGCTATTATACGGTCATTGCCGTATTCCTGTGTACGCTCCCCGTTCTCATCTTCTAAAATATATTTATAACAAAGGGGCTCCTGCATTTCATCCCCCGTAATTTCAATAAGGCCATACCACAACTGATCATTTAAATAAGTTAACGCAAAAGGCCTGGAAATACCATCATTACCCAGTAAAGCGGTGTTACCGGTAATAAAAAGGCTTTGTCCAAACTTGGTAGAATACCTTAAATAAAAATGTAAAATCATCCAAAAGGGTTAAGAGACGGCAATATAACACTTTACAGAAAAAATTTAACTTAGAATCCGCAAAATGCAGCAGATAAAAAGTTCTGCCTTATATTTGCCAAAATTATTAAAAATGGAAACAACCAAAAAAAGAACCGGGCTTTACTGGATATTATTTTTAATCTCTGTTGCTTTGTTTTTTATCATACTTTTTTCCCCTTATGGATCCTGGGTATCTATGATGTTACCCTTTAATTTTACTTTTTTAGCTATGGCGCTGGACCTGATGTAAACCTTCATCAAAAATTTATATATGCCATTCACCAGTGGGGTGAATGGCTTTTTTTATTAATGAATTAATTGGCTATGATAAAATCGGGGCGGCGTATAAAACTGCTCCGGTACCTGAAACGGAGATTACTGATCACTTCAATCTTCCAGGGTTGCATATTTGCGTGAACCCGCGGAAAGTAAAAAGCCCTTAATTCTATTGTACCAAAAACCAGGTTTTCATTACGGGTGCGTACACCACCACCAATGGCTGTATAAATATCGCTGTGTTTCAATCCCTGCTTAACTGGTTTTACTAAAATAAAATCTGTAAAAGCAAAAGGCGCAAACCTGAAGCCCAGTATTTTTTGGGTGTTATAAAAAACGGTCTCTGCTTTTAATGTTGCCCTCATATCTGAACTAAGACTACCGTCACTGAAATAGGGCAAGCCATAAACACTTCTTATAAACAATGGTGTATTTAAAACAGGATTGGCCTGTGCAGTAAATCCTGAATTTATAAACAGGCGGTGGTACCAGTTGCTGTTCATTTTACGCAGCCGGGTAAAATGATTTACATCAAATAAAAAATCCACATCTTCAAAACGCTTTTTATAAAAATAGCCCCCCAGCCTTATGGTGTAACTGCTGTAAAACCCTTGTTTTCTGAAATTACTCAATGTAAAATCCAAACCGGAGTATGGTCTTCGTAAATTTTGTTTACTTACAAAACCTGCAGTAGCTGTTGCACTGAATCCCTCAGGTATATCCTCGCTACGTCCAAATCCATAAATAAAATTGGTTTTATAAAATGTTTGCTTAAAGAAATAAAGCGAAGCAAGTGTACCGGTAACATCTGAGAACCGGTAATCAAATATCGTTTTAAATTTTTCGGGTACGGTAATAAAATGTTGTTTAAATGCCCGGATAGCAATGAAGCGGTGCACTTTTATTTCTTTATTGGCATAGAGTGAACGTTTACTGTCTAAGCTATATCCAAACCAGGCATCAATATTATAATAAGCATATCGAATATCGCTGGAGTAAAGCGAATCTGTATCATACACATTCCTGGTGCGCTGGTAGCTCCATTCCAATGCGCCTGTAGTAGGAATGTAAGGTGTAACCAGTGGTTTTTCAATCCGGGTATAAACTACGGTCTCCTGTTGTCGTTCACTGCTGAAAGCATTCTTATAATCCTGGTAGCCCGATACCCAATCTATAAAAGAGCCTGCAATATTGCGCCTTATGACTTCTCCGCCAATACCCATTTTTGGCGATCGTATCCTTTCATAATAACTGTTTACCTGTACCCGGTTACCGCTTCCCAAAAAATTTTCATCTCTAAGTTCTACCCTTCCCCTGTCTTTACTACTTATAGAAAGCCTGCCTCCTATAGAAAACACATCTTTGGTTAAAACGATCACATCTACAGAATCACTGCTGCCTGCAACCGGTTGAATTAAAATACGGGCATCTTTTATATATTCCAGGTCACGAAGATATCTTTCGTTGTCTGCCAGCAGGTAAGGAAATACCAGGCTGCCGGGTTTAAAAAAGAGGTTGTTCCTGATCACCTTATCCGAGGTATTCTTATGAAAAATCTTACTCACTGTAATCCCGAAATTGTCTTTGATACGTGTAGTATCGTTTATATCATATTCAAACCCCAGCCTGATGGTTTCAATATTCCTGATGATCATTCCCTTGTATTCTAAAAATGGATTTGCAATTTTACGGGGCGCTTCCTCATGTGGGGTTCTGGAAATACTTTTACCAAACCTCCCCAGAATTCCTTTCTTTTTAGCCAAAAAGAAGGTATCCTGGTTATCAGGAGATGGTTGTTGGGCATATATGCAGGTGTTTACCAACAAGAAGGCAATAATGACAATAAATATGTAAAGCCTCTTTTTAATCATCAAAAAATTGGTACCCTTTGCCCTGAATAAAATTTAAAGTTATTGATTTGTGTGGAAAGCGTTCTACGATATATAATAGTATGTACAATAAGCCTGCCGATTGGAATTCAGCCTCAGTTTTTGGCATGGTATTCTCCCTATATTAGATACAGATCACAAATAAGTGTTTTAAAAGGAATACTTGTTCTTGGAATAGTACAACAGTGAAAGAAAAACACTATTTAATTAATTAAAAAATTCTAACTATGAAAAGGTTATCACTCATTTTATTTAGTTTATTCAGTTTATTCACGCTTTCTACTGTGTTTGCACAACAAAGGCAAACGCAAAGAGTAAGCATGGTAAACATTCATTTATTTGGGAATAAAAATGTACAGGTTGCTGTAGATGGTACCAGCTACAACCTCAATAGAGGAACAACGGGCAAAGCAAGTGTTGCTGTTAATAATCTTGCTGTTGGTATGCATACATTAACGCTTACAAAAACAAATAACAATAATAACAGAGCAAATAATAATGATAATAATAATGTTACAACTCAATTTAACCTCAGGCGTAATTTTGATATGACCATTAATATAAATGCAAACGGCAGCCTTGAGTTGATCGAAACCAGAAATGCTGTAGTTACAGGCACTAACCGAACAGCGATGTCAAATGCAGATTATTATAACCTCACCAGGAGTTTGAGGGTACAGACTACTACCCAGGGCAGGTATACATTCCTTACAAATACTTTCAGCAATACCAGTAATTATTTTACTTCAAGGCAGATTGTACAGCTTTTGCAACAGGTGCGTACAGAACCTGAAAGGCTTCAGCTTGCCAAATTAGCATACCGTACAGTTGTTGATCCTGCTAATTATACTCAGGTATCAGCTATACTTACAACACAGGCCAGGAAGGATGAGTTGGATGATTATGTATACTATTACGAAGAAGATGCAACCGGAACTGTAACACCAGGCACCAATATGGGAATGAGCAGGACCAGTTTCAACAGTTTATACAATACCATTAAAGGCCAATGGCCCGTTACTACGCAGGTAAATTCAATAACCACCGCATTTACTAACACCGCCAATTATTTTACGGCTTACCAGGCAGGGCTGCTGATACAGTTAGTGACCAACGAAGGTTACAGGCTACCGCTTGCCAAAGCATCTTACCGAAGTATTGTTGACCCTTCCAATTTTTATACAATAAGAGATCTGTTATATTCTGAAAGCAGCAGGAATGAACTGGAGGCCTATGTAAATAATGGCCAGGTTGATAATGGTAATACTACCACCATCCGTACTGCTATGTCTGATGCAGATTATAATACTTTATACGATTCCATCAACAGCCAGTTTTTACCATTTGCACAAATGACCTCGCTTACCAATACTTTTAATAATACGACGTATTATTTTACTACCGCACAGGCAAAAAAATTGATACAACTTGTAAGCAATGAAAGTAACCGTTTGCAGTTAAGTAAAGCCGTATACCGTAACCTGGTTGACCGTACAAATTATACACAATTATATGACCTGTTTACCATGGAGACATATATAACTGACCTGAATGCCTATGTACAGGCTTACAGAGATTAAATATTTTTTTGTAAAGTTTATAGGCAACGGGCTGAAAATTAATTTCAGCCCGTTGCTTTTTCATGGAGGCATTACCTATCTTACCTTAAAATAAATATATGCCTCTATATAAAATATTGCCGGTATTGCTTTTGTTTTGCTTTACAAATTTAACTGCACAGGTTCCGCAGCCACCTCCGCCAATTGACAGTGTCATGCTGGACAATAAAATATTTACCAAGGTAGAAGTAGAAGCAGATTTCCCCGGTGGCAATGATGCCTGGAGAAAATACCTGATAAAGAATCTAAACCCCGATGTACCTGCAAATAATAATGCTCCTGTAGGTAAATTTACCGTAGTAGTTAAATTTGTAGTAAGCAAGGATGGCAGCTTATCAGGCATACAGGCAGAAACAAATATGGGCTATGGTATGGAGCAGGAAGTTTTACGTATTATACAAAGATCGGGTAACTGGGCACCGGCATATCAAAATAAAAGGCCTGTAAATGCTTACCGCAGACAACCGGTAACATTTTTGGTTGAAGATGATGGGTTTACCATCAACACCAAACAACCCTATACCCTTTTTGCCGGTGAAAACATGATTTATGTTGATGCCGGTAAGCGCAACAAAGGCAATCTAAGACTTAGCATATCTGAAGGAACTATTACACCTACAGATGATGAAGGATACTATATTGTGCGGCTTAAAGAAACAGGCCGGGTTATCATTAATATTTTCAACACTAAAAACAATCATAAAATTGGCGCTGCCAGTTTTGAAGTAAAGAAAAAAGATTAATGTACTTGTGGGAGTTGATATGGTGAAAAAATAGGTGCGAAAAAATACCGTTGCATGAATATTATAAAAAGATGGATATACCTGCCCGCCTGTGCAGGCATCATTGTTTTTATGTTTATACTTACCAGCTTATTGGATGTTGTACTTGCAGTTTTTTCCCAACGCTTTTACAGCACTGCAGCATTTATAGTCATGTTTGGTGTGGGAGGTGTTTTTGCAGCCATGTTCAGTTATACAAAAGCTGTTGATTTTGCAGGGTTAAAAAACGAATTCACCCGCTGGAGCAGCATTATACTTATATGGATCATGGCCCTGCTTTTTATCTTTCTTTTCTCTGTTTTAGAAGGCGGCGAATACGCAGCTGCATTTATATCCTTTGGTATTACACTGGCATTAACCACACTCTTGTTCATGAAAGGCGAAGTGGGGTTTTAATGATAAGTAGTAATGTAAAACAGGTTTACCTTACAGATCTTGTCCCTTTGTAATTACTGTTTGCAGCCTGGTGCATAGTTACTGATGGTGAGCAGGAAACAATAAATGTTACGATCACTAACAGGATAAGTACAGTTTTCATTGCTGTAGATTTTGGATTTAGAAATAAAGCCTTATAAATATAAACTTAAACCAGCAGGCTTTTATTAGTAAATGCACTTGCGGTTTGTACGGAACATATATAAATAACTGGCAGCTAAGAGTTCCTGAACAGAAATGTTAATAAATTCAACTGTTTTCTAGCGTTATTTATTTTACCAGGTTGCAATCAATCTTATCGCTCGGGGAATAGGCTTGCCACTCCCTAATCAGATTGCTTTGCAAAAAATATGGGCTTCATTTAATTTATTTTTTATAAGTAAATGGTTGCTGCTTTATACTGCAAGCCTACACTGCCGGTTTTGTTTTCCTTCTTAATATCAGAGAAGCGATCAATGAAACCAGCAGCCCCACAGGCAATATCTCTATATAGGTGAACAATACGATAAAGAATGGGTTTTTATAATTTTCCGTAAACCAGGCCATTTCTTTAGTTTCACTGGCGATCTTTTCTGCACTGGCACCTGCGGTTTTTAATTGGTTGATAGTAGCAGCCGAATATTTTTCCATAAAATCGGGCATAAAAAAATAATAATTGATCAGCCAGGCTACTACATAAAATGTAGAGGCGATCAGGGTAATTAATAGCCCCACTTTAAATGCCTTGCCAAAACTGATGGCACCGGCATTATGCTTATCCCGGTAATTTTTAATGCCCACAAAAATAAGGGAGAAGGCAATGATCATACTGGTATAGCCCACCATCATACCGTTTTCAAAATTTCCGCTTTTGTGGTATATGCTCATACTAATTAGCATCATGGCTGCCACAATAAGTCCTGCAATAGAACCGCAAACAATTACAATCTTTTTCATCTTTTTAGATTTGGTTAAGAGAGGGTAAAATTGGGGACTTACTTTTAATTTTCACTCATACTTTAGTTTGATTTTTGTGATCATACCCATTTTTCATACCAAAGTATGAGGCTTATGGTATCAGGTTGCATCTTTTAGCTTTTTCAATGGCCTGTGTCCTGCGCTTAACATCCATTTTTTCAAAAAGATTGGAAGAATGGGTTTTGATAGTATGTAAGGAGACAAATAATTTTTCGGCAATTTCATTATTACTACATCCCTGGGCCATTAACTGCAGCACTTCCAGTTCTCTTTTGCTTATCCCCAAACTTGCCGCTTCCGCTTCGTTAAAAACAAATACGTTATCTGCATTTCTATAAACTTCCTTTTCCACAACCACGGTATGCACTTTGGGTTTGGTGAGTTTAAGTGCAAGCCAGATTCCCAATCCAGTAAAAATAACGGCAATGGCTCCCATATACACTTCAAAAGCATGGTCGAAAATGATAAAGCGCAGCTCAAGCCATTTGAGCAGGAACAAGAGCAAGGCCAGGCCGGCACCGTATAGCAGTATGGTTATGTGTTTTGAAAATAATTTTCTGATGGTCATAGCCTCAAATGTAAAACATTTCTTTTCACTAAGGTTTGTATGTTGTGCCGCAGCAAATCATATTACTCATCATTCAATTATTTTCCAGTAAGAATTTTTCCGGGTGATCATACCATCCCGGAACTCCCAAAGATCGCAGCCCCGCACTTTTAATTTAACTCCGGCAGTTGTTGTACCTGCAAGTGTCCATTCCGAAACTCCCCTGTCGCCATCAGTCGATATCCAATGAAGATCTTCACCATAATGAACATCTGGAATCCCTTTGAAGCGGCCAGCAAGAGCTTCACGTACCTGGGCCTTACCAAAAAAACGTTTTCCCCAGGGTTCGGAACCTCTTGGGAAATCAAAGGAGCAATCATCGGAAAAAAATTCCATAATTGCATCGAGGTCGTGGCGGTTGAATGCATCAAGCACCTCCTTCATAGTTTCTGTAGTGATGGTCATTGTTGCTGAGTTGGTTTGAGTTTGAGATGATTCAGACTTTGGCTTACTGTTGCAACCAAAAAGTGCTGGCAGGGAAGTTACTAGTACAATAATCAAAAATTGTTTAGCCATTGTTCGCCCATTCAGACGGGCTGATTAAAGTAACAAAATTTTTTGATGATTACAAAGCAACCTACCGGCAAAAAGATTTTGGGCATAGCTTTATTAACT
>JBBSJI010000071.1:0-14323 GCA_038257425.1 Chitinophagales bacterium | reverse complement strand
CCGGTACTTTTGCCAAAGCCTCTGTAATCAACAAGCACCACATCATATTTATATCTGTAAAAATCTTTAGCATATTTGGCCCATCCTTTAATGCTGCGGCTATTGCCATGAAAATAGAGAATCAGTCCTAAAGGATTTTCAACCTTAAAATGCAGGCCATTGATACGGACTCCAGGTTCCACATCAAAAAATAGCTCATCAAAAGGCATATCGTATTTGTAAATAAAATCCTGTTTTAATTTTTCGGGCTTAAAAATAAAACGTTCCTGTATGAAATAGATAATGATAGACAGGGCAGCAATGCCAATGATGATATAGAGAAGAATTTGAAGCAAGGTTAGTTTTTGGTTTGTAGTTTGTGGTTTGTAGTTATCAGCACCCTGTTAAATTAAGTATTCTCTACATAACCACAAACTACAAACATCAAACATCAAACTCTTTTCGCCACGCTTCGGTGCCACCAATTAAATTAAACAGGTTGGTAAAAGGAAATTTTTCCTGCAGCCGCTGGATAGCGATCTGGCTGCGAATGCCCTTACGGCAATAGAGGATAACAGGCTTACCCGTGGAAATTTTATCAGCCTGTTGTACAATCTCATTTAAAGGAATCAGTTCTCCGCCGATATTAAAATCTGCATGCTCATCCTGCTCCCGCACATCTACCAGTTGAATATCTTCCCTATTGGTAATCTTTTCTTTTAATACTATGGAAGTAATTGAGTTCATACCCTAAATCTCAGCCTGCAGGCTGAAACTTTTACCGTTTAATGGTTAATATGTTTTTGAATGCTTAAATGCCGCTCTTACAACAAACAAGCGTGTTCAATATCCTGATACACCAAATTTCCACCCTGGGGGATTAAGGGGGCTTTATTCCTCCTCATCAGGATATATTCTTTTCAATTTTAAATTACTTACCGGAGCAATGATCAGCGGTAATTTTTCAACCTGCACCGTACTCTGCTCAAGCCCAAAACCTTTTTCTTCATTAAGTGATATCTCTTTTAACCAGAAATAGGCTCTCATGATAATGCGCTCAAAGAATGGCAGGTCATTATCCTGGCTCAGGAATTTCTCCATCACGATAAATTTAAAATCGCCCACCATATTATTACGCTGCTGACTTTCGTAACGGCTGGTAACATTCACTTCCCTGTTGGATACCAGGTCTTCCACAACTTTTTTAAACATCAGGTTAATACGCGGCGCCATACGGAATCCAAGCCTGAATTCAACCCGGATGATATCATTAGGAATAATATGCTCAACAGAATATTCACAGGTATAAGGGTCATCCATCGTATCCACATGTATAAACCAGAATATATCGGCACGTTTGGGTTTACCGCTCAATATAGAGTAAATGATCTTGTGCTCAATTTCCTTTGGATTATTGGCACTGGTTAAATAAACAAGATGCGTTGCATATTTTGGTACTGATGAATCATTACTAAGCTCTTCCAGTTTAGGTACATATTCATCCATACGCACAAATTCCACGTAACGGTTCTTGATCTTGCGGCTACGGTACCACACATACATTACGGAGAATAATACAAAGCCGATCATCAAAGTGATATAACCGCCGTGTATGAATTTATCCATCAAGGCAATGAGGAAAGATGATTCTATAATTATGTATGCCGTTAAAAAAATATAAATGAGCATTGGTTTAACCCTGTGCAATACCAGGTAATTTGCAAAAAGTATAGTGGTCATCAGCATAGTGGTAATAATGGCTAACCCATAAGCTGCTTCCATTTTAGCCGACTCCCTGAAAAATAAAACCACGCCCACACAACCTATAAAGAGGATCATATTGATGGCCGGTATAAAGATCTGCCCCCGGGCTTCTGAAGGATAAATTATTTTAAGTTTTGGCCAAAGGTTAAGGCGTATAGCTTCACTGATCAATGTAAAGGAGCCTGAAACCATTGCCTGGCTTGCAATAATAGCCGCACTGGTTGCTATTACTACCCCTGGTACAATAAACCAATCAGGCATAAGGTCATAAAAAGCATTTATTCCTTCTGAGTCAATAGTTGCCTTATCTAAAAGTTTTCCGCTATGGTGTTTTAATAAACTGGCACCTTGTCCAAAATAATTAATGAGCAGGCAGCTCTTTACAAATACCCAGGATATACGTATGTTATTTTTTCCGCAATGCCCCAGGTCGCTATACAGTGCTTCGGCACCGGTGGTACATAGAAAAACAGCACCCAGCAACCAGAATCCTTCGGAGTAAGTAAATAAAAACTTAATGCCGTAATAAGGATTAAGGGCTTTAAAAATAGTAAAATCATCACTGATATGTATAAGACCTAAAACAGCCAGCATGCCAAACCAAACCGACATAAAAGGTCCGAATAGCTTGCCGATATTACTGGTACCGAATTGTTGTGAAAGGAAGAAGAGTGTTATAATACCCAATACAATATATACGATGGTATTCTGGCTCAGTTCATGAAACTGCGGTAATTCTTTTAACCCCTCAATGGCTGATGTGATAGATATTGGTGGTGTGATGATACCATCTGAAAGCAATGCAGCACCACCGATCATTGCAGGTATAACGAGCCACTTTTTCCGGCGCCTTACCAATGCAAAAAGGGAAAAGATACCACCCTCTCCCCTGTTATCAGCACGTAATACAAGGATAACATATTTGATAGTGGTAAGTAAGGTAATCGTCCAGATGATGAGGGAAAGTGTACCAAGGATAAGGGTTTCATCAACTACCCGGCCTTTTATTATCGAATTAAAAACATATAGTGGTGAGGTACCAATATCTCCGTAAATAATTCCTAAGGCAACCAACAGCCCTGCTGCGGTAACCTTGTTAACATGTTTTGACACACAAAAGATTTAAACGTTCAAAGGGCATTTTTAAAATGCAGGTACAAATGTAGAAGTAAAACGTAAAACCATACCGAAATATTTTTTTCACTCAAATACGGTGGTGTGCATAAAAACACAATAAATATCCGGTGCAAGATTATTGATTTTAATACTGATTGGTTAGTTTTAATATTCTCATCAATAAACAACCTGCAATGAACACGCCAGATATAAAAGTGTTTTTCAGCCCCCTTTTTTGCTTATTGTTATTGCTGGCCGGTTGCAGGAGTAACAATAAGAATGTCTCCTCCGAAGCTATTGATTCCATCAATTTAAAAAAAGGCGATGTGGTTTTATGCGGTCCTCCCGACAAAGAATTTGGCGATGTTGGTTTTGTAACCTCCTGCTCAGAAAAAGTAAAAAAAGATTTTGAGCTCGCCATTGCACTGCTACATTCTTTTGAATACGATGAGGCAGAAAAAGTGTTTGCCAAAATAATAGCTGCAGAGCCCGAATGTGCTATGGCGTACTGGGGAGTGGCCATGAGTAATTATCACCCGCTGTGGGCTCCGCCAACCAAACCCGAACTTGAAAAAGGAGCAAAAGCTGTAGCCATAGCACAATCAATTACTCAAAAAACAAAAAGAGAATCTGATTATATAGATGCCATTGGGAGCTTTTATACAAACCGTGACAAAACGGATCATCTTACCAGTGCCACTGCATTTGAAAAGGCTATGGAGCAATTACAAAAAAAGTATCCCGCTGATAAAGAAGCTGCCATATTTTATGCACTGGCTTTAACTGCTGCAGCCAGCCCCACAGATAAAACCTTTACAAAACAAAAAAAAGCAGGTGCTATTTTAAATGCCTTTTATGCAGGCCAGCCAAATCATCCCGGCGTTGTGCATTATATCATACACACTTTCGATTCGCCCGAACTTGCTGAGCTGGCTTTACCGGCAGCAAGAAAATATGCTTCTGTTGCGCCATCCTCTGCCCATGCACAACATATGCCCTCGCATATTTTTACCAGGCTGGGACTTTGGGATGAATGCATAAAATCGAACCTGGCTTCTGTGTATGCTGCACAATGCTATGCTCAGGGTGCAGGTATAAAGGGCCATTGGGATGAGGAACTGCATGGACTGGATTACCTGCTGTATGCATACCTTCAATCAGGACAAAATGAAGCTGCTAAAAAGCAATGGGATTACCTGAAGACAATTAACGAAGTGCAACCTGCCAATTTTAAAGTAGCTTATGCTTTTGCGGCCATACCTGCTCGATATGTACTTGAAAATAAATTATGGAAAGAAGCTACAGCATTACAAGAGCAAACAGCAAATTTTTCCTGGCAGCATTTTCCCTGGCAAAAAGCAATTACCCACTTTGCACGTGCAATGGGTTTAGTAAATAGTGGCAACACAAACTCAGCAAGAACTGAATTAAAGGAATTACAAATAATTTATGATACCTTAATAAATCAAAAAGACCAGTATAAAGCCAGCCAGGTACAGATACAGTTAAAAACAGCCGAAGCCTGGATTCTCTTTAAAGAAGGCAAAAATAATGAGGCTTTAACACTGATGGAAGCAGCTGCCAATATGGAAGATGGTATTCAAAAACATCCGGTAACCCCCGGCGAAATAATACCCGCAAGAGAGTTGTTGGGCGATATGCTTTTACAAATGAACCAGCCAGCCAAAGCTATGCAGGCATATGAAGCCAACCTAAAAACACACCCAAACCGTTTTAATGGCCTATATGCCGCAGGACTTGCTGCTGAACGGTGTACTAATACTGTAAAAGCAAAGTTTTATTATAACAAACTACTTAATTCATCATCCAACGCAAAATCAACAAGAGCCGAGTCCGTTGCAGCCAGGTTGTTCCTTGATAAAAATAAATAAACTGCCGTATAGAGCGGATTGTTATACAAGCTCTTTCAATTTTTGCACCACAGCATCCACTTCTGCCTTTGTATTGTGTTTACTGAAACTGAAGCGAACTGTAACCTGGTTGGGGTTATTATTGATGGCACGGATCACATGGCTTCCCTGATCGGCGCCACTGGTGCAGGCACTGCCGCCACTGGCGCAAATATTATTGATATCGAGATTGAAAAGGATCATCTCCGATCTTTCTGTTTTAGGAAAGCTGGCACTAAGTACCGTGTATAAACTTCTTCCTAATGGATCGCCATTAAAAAAAACACCGGTAATATGTTTTTTTAATTCATCCATCATGTAATACTTGAGGGTACCAATGTATGCACTGTCTTCTTCGTAATTGGCAGTTGCCATTTCAAAAGCTTTGGCAAAGCCCACAATGCCGTAAAGATTTTCGGTACCTGCCCTCATGTTTCGTTCCTGTGCACCACCATGTACCAATGGTTTTATTTTTACATTTTCGTTGATGTATAAAATACCCACGCCTTTGGGCCCGTGAAACTTATGTGCAGCGCCGGTAATAAAATGTACTGGTGTATTTCTCAGGTCGAAAGGAAAATGCCCTACAGTTTGTACAGTGTCGCTATGAAAAATGGCGCCATACAATTTGCATAATGCACCAACTGCATGAATGTCTAAAATATTTCCTATTTCGTTATTGGCATGCATTAAAGTAACCAATGTTTTTTCTTCGTTGGCTGCCAGTAATTTTTCCAGGTCCTCAATATCTATATGGCCATTGGGTAATAATTTTACATAGCTCACTTTGGCAATGTCAAGCTTATCTATATGCTCAACAGAATGTGTTACTGCATGATGTTCTATTGGTGATGTAATGATGTGCCTGCAACCAAGGTCACGTACTGCGCAGGAAATAGCAGTATTGCTGCTTTCGGTACCGCCACTGGTAAAAAATATTTCAGCAGGATGTGCATTCAGGATCTTCGCAACGCTTTTACGGGCTGTTTCAATAGCCATGCGGCTCTCCCTTCCATAAGAATAAATGGAAGAAGGATTACCAAACTTTTCGGTAAGGTAAGGCATCATAGTTTCCAGCACCTGCGGATCAAGGGCTGTGGTTGCTGCGTTGTCGAAATAAATGCGGTTCATTGCTGTTTGTCGTTTGTTGTTTGTCGTTTGTGGTTTGTGGTTGGGTGTCTCCTGGTTTAAAAGCTTTTACTAAATTGAGCTGTTTCAACCACAAACCACAAACTATTAACCCGTTCACATCATCTTCCCAATATCCTGCATCAATCTTCTTGCAATATTATCTGCTGTTGTTTCAAAATTGCTTTCTGCATAAATACGGATGATGGGTTCTGTATTACTGGTTCGTAAATGTACCCAGTCATTATCAAACTCTATCTTCAGCCCGTCCTCTGCATTTATCGGATAATTCCTGTAAAGGTCCTGTATATTCTCAAAAATAGTTTTTACATCAGTGCCCTTGCTCAGTTCAATTTTATTTTTACTGATAAAATAATCTGGATAAGTATTGCGTAACTGCCTGCTGGTCTTTTTGCTTTTAGCAAGATGCGTTAAGAACAAGGCTATACCGATCAGGGCATCCCGGCCGTAATGCAGATCTGGCACTATGATACCACCATTACCTTCGCCGCCGATCACTGCATTCACTGCTTTCATTTTATTAACCACGTTCACTTCGCCAACCATGCTGGGAAAATATTCGCCGCCATGTTTTACAGTAACGTCTTTTAACGCTTTTGTAGATGACATGTTGGAGACCGTATTCCCTTTTCTTTTACTTAAGATATAATCGGCCACAGCAACCAATGTATATTCTTCGCCAAACATGCTGCCGTCTTCGCAAACAAAACAAAGCCTGTCTACATCAGGATCCACGGCAATCCCCAGGTCGGCTTTATGCATTACAACTGCCTGGCTCAGGTCTCCCAGGTGCTCGGGTAATGGTTCGGGGTTATGGGCAAAATGGCCGTTCACTTCCGCATTCAACACTTCAATATCCTTTACACCCAATGCTTTTAATAATGCAGGCACTGCAATCGCCCCGGTACTGTTCACGGCATCAATTACTATCTTAAAATTTTTCTTCTTTATAGCTGCAGCATCTACCAGTTCATAGCCTACAACTGCATCAATATGTTTCTGCAATAAATTTTCTTCTTTGGTATAAGTTCCCAGTTTATCAACTTTTGCAAAATTAAAATTCTCTTTTTCAGCAGCAGTTAAAATAAGCTTACCCTCATCACCACTTATAAATTCGCCTTTATTGTTCAGCAATTTCAATGCGTTCCATTCTTTGGGGTTATGGCTTGCTGTAATAATGATACCGCCTGCAGCATCTTCAAATTTAACAGCCATTTCCACCGTAGGTGTAGTGCTGAGGCCAAGGTCAACCACATCCAGTCCAAGTCCTATAAGTGTATTAACTACCAGGTTGCTCACCATTTCACCACTGATGCGGCCATCCCTGCCAATAACTATTTTGGTATTGCTGCCTTGCTGCAATATCCAGCTGCCATAGGCTGCTGCAAACTTTACAATGTCAACTGGTGTAAGGTTATCATTGGTCTTTCCGCCGATGGTGCCTCTGATTCCGGATATACTCTTGATCAATGCCATGCTCATGCTTTTTAGGGAAGGTAAAGATAAGAAAAGTGAAATAGTTAATAGTTAAAGGTTAATAGTTGAAGAGTCATAAATTTATGAGGTCTAACCATTAACCTTTAACTGTTAACTTTGCCGCATGCAGCAAACCTGGTTCAAAGATTGGTTCAACTCCCCTTATTATCATCAATTATATTTTAACAGGGATGATAAGGAAGCGGCAGCTTTTATTGATAAGCTGATCAATTACCTGAAACCAGCGCCTGCAAGCCGTATGCTTGATGTGGCCTGTGGTAAAGGACGACATTCCATTCAGCTGGCCGGAAAGGGTTTTGATATTACGGGTATTGACCTGAGTGATGACAGCATTAATGAAGCCTTGTTATCGCAGACTGATACACTTCATTTCTATAAACACGATATGCGACTGCCTTTCTGGATAAATTATTTTAATTACGCCTTTAATTTTTTTACCAGCTTTGGTTATTTTAAAACCAGGCGTGAGCACGATAACGCCATACGCACCATTGCACAATCCATAAAAAAGGATGGCATCTTTGTAATGGATTTTTTGAATGTTCACTATGCTGAAGATCATTTGGTACACCAGTCAGAAAAAGAAATTGACGGCATAAATTTTATCATCACCAAGTGGTTTGACGAGACCCATTTTTTTAAAAAGATCATTATTGAAGATGAAGCCATGGAGGAACCGTTGACCTATACAGAGAAAGTGGCTAAATTCTCTTTAGGCGATTTTACAGAAATGTTTGCCTACCAGGGCCTGCAGATACAGGAAGTCTTTGGTGATTATGATTTTGGAAATTATGATGTAAGAAAATCGCCCAGGATGCTGATGATCGCAAAGAAAATAAATACTTAATTTATGATTCAGGCCGCTAAAGCGGCCCGACTCTAACTTTATTCACTTTTAGCCTTATTTATTTTTATTATTAATGAGCATCCACCTGGCCGTTTCATACATGGCCGAAGTAAGTTGAGATAGATGCGCTTTTATTGAATCTTCCTGCTTTTTATTTAAAGGCGGCAGGTTATTGCGAACAGGTACCAGTTCTTCTTTTTTAATGCGGATATTCTTCCGGAAAAAATAATCATCATTCACCACCCCTATCCATCCCGGCGCATGATAGATGATGAATGCCGCATTTTGTTTTTTGGCAGTATCCAGCAGGTCTCTTCCCAGTGTTGTATTCAGGTAAGGTTGTTGTATCATGCCAGCCACGGTTGGCAAAATATCAATTTGCGATACGGGCTCTGATCTTTTTTGAGGAGCCAGCAGGGCTGGTGCATAAAAAAGCAGCGGCACATGCTCATCGCTAAGGCGTTGTTCGGTCCATGCTTTGGGATAAATGGCTGATGCATTTCCTTCTACGCCATGGTCTCCTGTAAAAATAAAAATGGTATTACTGTACCAGGGTGAAGTTTTTGCGGCTTCCATAAATTTTTTGATACAATAATCTGTATAGGCAAAAGCATGAAATTCCTCAATAGATTCAAAGCCATATTTGACCAATTCTTCTTCTGGAATTTGCTGTTTTACAAAATCGCTGTCCTCTACAGGTATATCAAAAGGGCGATGATTATCGGCAGTTTGTATAATAGCAAAAAAAGGCTTTTGCTGTTTTGCTAAAATGCCGTTCGCTTCCAGGAATAAATTTTTATCGCTGATGCCCCACACATTTAATTTTGCTGATTTGTATTTACCTTCTTCATAAACCTGTACCCCATTTATATTACCTACAAGGCCCTTAAAATTATTGAACTGGCTGCGGCCACCAATAAAATAATATTTTTCGTAGCCGTCAAAATCATTGATGATGGTGCGCTGGTTTACAGACTCCGGATTACGGGTTGAAAATTTGGAGAGCTGTACATCCGGTATTCCGGTAATGGTTGCAAATACGCCTCTTGCTGTACCAAAAGAGGGGGTAAAGCAACGGTCAAAAAAAATACCTTCATTGCAAAGCTGATTGAAGTAAGGCGTGCTGTTTAAAGGATTGCCGCTCATGCTGCTTTTATACATGCTGAAGCTTTCGCAGATTACCAGTACAACATTGGGTTGGCTTTCCAATGCTTTACTGCCGGGATGAATTAACCGGCTATAACCTTTTTGAAAACTATTGTCATTATTTAACTGCAGGAAAGAGCACATGTCTTTGTAATACTCATTGGCCCTGCTGTTATGATCGGGTGCCCTGAAGCGAAGTGTGGTAAAAAAATTCTGTAAAGGATTAAGCGCCAGGTTACTTTTAAATTCATCATTTAAGCTGAAAGCCCTAAAAAAATCCAGTGGTTTCAAAGTAAAAAAACCATACACAAACCAGCCTAGTAATAACAGAGCTGCCGCATGCCACCTGCGGCGATAAGTAAATTTGTGAATGTTGATATTTTTTTCTGTTACATCCACATGCATTTTCCTGAACATCCAGGTCATCATCATAACAGCACCTATCAGGCCAATCAGTATCCAAACCACGGGATAACTTTGCCATACCATTTGCAGGCTTTCACTTGGATCTTCGGCAAAAATGAGTGCATCGGCATTAAGCCTTGCATTGATGTAGGCAAACTGGCCAAAATCGGCACCATAAAAAAACAATACCAGTAAGGTGATCATTCCAAGATAAAACGTCCATCTCTTTTTACTGCTTTCGCTGTAAAATGGTGAGAGGCGTGGATATAGAGAGAGCAAGGCAATTGGCAAGAGGATAAGTGCTATCCAGCGCAAATCATATTTAAGGCCCAGCCAGAAGGAAGGGATCAATTCCAATATCCCTATGCTGGCAGGTTTAAAAAAAAATACGGTAGCGATCCTGAATGCGGTGAATATACACAGGTATATAAAGAATAGTTTGACTATCCATTGTATAGTTTTGGGAACACGCCTGCTTATAAGCATAATTTATTTTTCCTTAGCCTGAACAAAGAAAGCGAAAATACTAAAACTGTTATAAGTATTTCAGATTAAAGATGCGCTTGATGTTATAGCTTCTTTTTGTTATTCAGCAAAAGATACCTGGCGGTTTGGTAGTACGCATCAGTAAAACGGCCCAGGTAATTTTTTAGACTGTCTGTTGTGGCATTTTGCAGTACGGGTTCATTCCCCGTAACGGACACAAATTCTACCTTGCCCGTTTTATAATTTTTAAGATAATAATATTTGTTGCCCACCAATCCAATGGTTTTAACATCATGGTCAATGATAAATGCATATTTTTCTTTGTTGATGGTTACAACTGAAATTGTATCGAATAGGTTTCTGCCTAATGAATTATTTGTATATGGAATTTTAACAAGCGATGCAATGCTGGGTAAAATATCAACCTGCGAACAAACATTACTTATTCTTTGTGGTTTCAAAAAGCCTGGTGCATAAAATAATAAGGGCACGTGTTCGGCGGTAAGGCCCTGCTCGGTCCAGCTTTTGGGAAAATGATCAAGCGTACCATTATAGCGGATGCCATGATCGCCTACAAAAACAAAAATGGTATTTTTAAAATAAGTTTCATTTTTTGCCGCTTCCATAAATTTCTGGTACCCAAAATCAGTATAGCGGAATGCATTCATTTCTTCGTTGCTTTCAAACCCGAAACGTTTTAATGAATCAGCTGTATAAGAAACAAGTTTGAACTCGTTTTTATCTTCTGCAGGTATGGTATATGGCCGGTGATTATCGGCAGTTTGTATTATTGCAAAGAATGGTTTTGTTTGTTGCTTTAAAACTTTATTAGCTTCTAAAAATAAATTTTTATCGCTGATACCCCATACATCAATCTTCTTTGCTGTATAATCATTCTCTTCGTACAATTTAAGGTTATTGATATTGTTGGTTAATACTCCACGGATATTTGCCCAGGTGGCACTGCCTCCTAAAAAATAAAAATTATCGTAGCCTTTAAAACTGTTGATGATTGTGTTCTGATCTACTGCATTGGGATTGCGGCTTGCTGTTTTAGGGCTTTCAACATCGGGTATACCTGTAATGGTGGCCCACACCCCACGGGCTGTACCATAAGCCGGTGTAAAACAGCGGTCGAAAAAAATACCGTTCTTGCACAACTCATTAAAATACGGTGTAGTGTTTAAAGGATTATTGTACATACTGCTTTTGTATGCACTGAAGCTTTCGCAGATGACCAATACAATGTTGGGCTTATTGCCCGAAGTATCGGCTGATGAATTGATCCTCTCATAATTTAATGCTATACTGTCGGGATATGATACACCCAGGTATTCAGCCATTATGGGATAACCTGCCCTCACTTTTTTTATATCGTAAGATGAGTTCCTGAAATTTAATGTGCTTAAAAAACTCTGGAAAGGATTTAATGCCAGGTTGGCTTTAAAATCATCGCTCAGGGTATAAGCATCGCTCCAGCGTAAAGGAAACTGTCCGATCTTTCCAAAGATGAAAATACCAAATACAAAAAATGTAACCACGTACAATAGTCCTGCTTTTCTTTTGTAATAAGTATACTGCTGCTGGTATCGGGCAAGTAATCTACCGAACATGATCCTCGACAATACGATAAGCATAATTAAAGCAATGCTGATCTTCAATAAAGGATAAGATTGCCACATCATATTGAATGATATGCCTGCATCTTCCAGGTAGTTTAAAACTGAAGCGTTGAGCCGCTGGTGCAGGTAATCAAAATGATAATAGTCTATAGCCAATACCAAAATAACCAGGATGAAAGCGATTGGAATTAAAACATTCCAGAAAGAAGCTGCTTTAAGATTTTTAAAAGGATGTATAACAGGTATGGCGCAAAGCAGCATCATGACCAATGCTATAATACATACCACACGGGCATCGTAACGTAATCCCAGGATAAATGCTGAACCTGAAAAAGCCTTACCCGGGGGATTGAATCTCCAGAAAATGATTAGCCTGGATACTGTCATAACCAGCAGGAAGATCAAAGCCACAGAAAGTATCCAACGTAAAAGCCTGGGAATCCGTTGTAAAAAAAGCATGCTGTAATTATTTAATAACCCGCCAAAATTAGTTTAATTATTTTTGGCTGATGTCTATTTAACTTACATCTTGCATTTAATGAAACAACTGCTGTTATACGATAAGCAACTTTTCAGGCTCATTAACGATGAATGGAGCAATTCTTTTTTTGACTGGTTAATGCCGCTGATGCGTAATTCATTAATATGGTATCCCCTGTATCTTTTTTTATTCTTATTGGTGATCTTTAATTTTAAGAAGCATGTCTTTTGGTGGATATTGTTTGGCGTTGGTACGGTAATCCTATGCGATTTCGTGAGCAGTAAAATCATAAAAGAAAATTTTTACCGCCTGCGTCCCTGCAATGACCCTGATATAGCAGGTTGGATACATGTACTGGTCGGATATCGCCCCCAGAGCAGTAGTTTTACTTCTTCTCATGCCACCAATCATTTCGGGATGGCTATGTTCATATTTTATACCCTAAAGGACCGCTTCAGATCCTGGCCTACTGTTTTCTTCCTCTGGGCCTTTTGTATTGCATTTGCGCAGATATATGTTGGGGTCCATTATCCACTGGATGTAATGAGTGGTGGACTAATTGGAATACTTATCGGATATTTGTCGGGAAGATCGTTTAACAAAAACTACGGTTTAGCTTAAAACTACATGACGGAAATTTTAATAATATTGGGGCTGATACTTATAAACGGTGTTTTCTCCATGGCCGAAATCGCCCTGGTTTCTGCAAGAAAGGCTAGGCTGGAAGGACAGGCCAATAAAGGCGATGAAAAAGCTAAAGCTGCCTTAAAGCTGGCAAATCATCCAGATGTTTTTCTCTCCACAGTACAGGTAGGCATTACACTCATCGGTATTTTAACCGGTATATTTTCGGGAGAAAAACTTAAGACCCCGCTTATTGAATATTTTAATCGCTTTGAATGGTCCAGAGATTACAGTAATGGAATCAGCACTACAATTATTGTGGTTATTCTTACTTATTTTTCTCTGGTGTTAGGAGAGTTAGTTCCTAAACGCATAGGACTTGCCAAGCCCGAATTGATTGCCAAAAATTTTGCAAAGCCTATGAGCTGGTTAAGCAGGATCACTTTCCCTTTTATCTGGTTACTTACTTCATCAACCTATTTAATTGTAAAACTTTTTAACCTTAAGGTTAATGATAACCAGGTAACTGAAGAAGAAATAAAGGCAATGATCAGTGAAGGAAGTGAACATGGTGCCATTGAAGAAGAAGAAAAGGAAATTATCGAAAGACTATTTCACCTGGGCGACAGAAATATTACCTCTCTGATGACACACCGTACAGATATTGTGTGGTTTGATGAAAAGGAAACTGTTCAGCAGTTTAAAGACAGGTTTGAGATACTCACCTATTCAACCTACCCGGTTTGTAATAAAGTGGTAGATGATATTAAAGGAGTGATCTTTGTAAAAGATATTATCAAAGCATCAGCTACCACTTTACTTAAAGACCTAGCCCAGCCTGCTATGTTTGTACCGGAGAATAACAGTGCTTACCAATTGCTTGAAAAATTTAAGTCAACAAAAATTCACAGCTGTTTTATTGTAAATGAATATGGAACACTTGAAGGCATGATAACGCTGAATGATGTGCTGGAGGCCATTGTTGGTGAAGTGCCGCAAACCGGGCAGGAGGAATACGAGATCGTTGAACGTACAGATGGATCGTACCTGGTAGATGCACAAATACCTTTTTATGATTTTTTAAGCAGGTTTGAAAAAACAGAATGGATGAACGAAGGAGAGCATGATTTTGATACCATTGCCGGTTTTGTTTTGCATGAACTGGAACATATACCTGTTACAGGTGAACGGTTTGAATGGAATGGATTTGATATTGAAATAATAGATATGGACGGGCAACGTATTGACAAGTTACTCGTTAAAATATCTGAAGAAATAAAAGAGGAAATGGAAGATT
>JBBSJI010000070.1:0-14583 GCA_038257425.1 Chitinophagales bacterium | reverse complement strand
TACATCACGTACTCCTTTTTCTATACCTTCATTTAAATCGTTACGCACCTGCCAGCCATAAGTAGAATTGATCAGGTCATCTAAAAAATGCTTATTAACCACGCCTGCTTCTTTAGAATATAGCTTTAAACTGGTAGTACCAAGCTGGCGGCGGTTATCAAATAAGATATTATGCATTTCCCAAAACTTGCCAACCTGCGATGCGGCAACAGCTGCCTCGCCAGCTTTCATAGAGCGCTGATGAATTCTTGTTAAAGGAAAATGACGGAACTGAAACCTGATCTTACCATCAAATTCTTCCAGTAATTTCTTTACAACTTCATTTGCTTTTGCACAATCTTCACTTTCATATTCTCCAAATTCCATCAGCGTTACTGATGCATCCGGATTACCTACAAAAATATCCTTTGGTGGGATAATCACTACTACTTCTTTTACTTTCATTGCCATAATTATTACCTTTTATCTGTTGTATTTAAACAACTTTTATTAATGTATTGTTCCTTTTTAATTGTTATTTATTTTTTTCGCAGCCTCTTTTACCTGTTCATTTCTAAAAACCACAGTTCCATCAAACACATCTACCAAAACAGGCCTGGATTTATCTATATCACTTGCCAGAATCCTCTTACTCAGCTGGTTCACTATTTCTTTCTGGATCAATCTTTTTAATGGTCTTGCTCCAAATTGAGGATCGTATCCATTTTCAGCAAGGAAATCAAAAACATAATCGCTGAATTGTAAATTGATCCCATTTTGTGCAACCAGTTGTTTTAAACTGTTTAATTGAAGTTTAATGATTCCTTTGATCTCTTTCTTCATCAACGGCTGGAACATGATTACTTCATCAATCCTGTTTAAGAACTCGGGGCGTATTGTTTGACGTAATAAACCCATCACCTCCATTTTGGTCTTTTCAACTACTTCATCCTTATTATCTTCGGTAACAATTTCGAAATTATCCTGAATAATATGGCTGCCCATATTTGAAGTCATGATGATGATCGTATTCTTGAAATTGACCATACGACCCTTATTATCCGTAAGTCTTCCGTCATCTAATACCTGCAAAAGTACGTTAAAAACGTCAGGATGTGCTTTTTCAATTTCATCAAGCAGTATTACACTATATGGTTTACGCCTTACGGCCTCAGTTAACTGGCCTCCCTCGTCGTACCCAACATAGCCGGGAGGAGCCCCCAAAAGCCTGCTCACAGCGTGTTTCTCCTGGTATTCACTCATATCTATCCGGGTCATCATACTATCATCATCAAAAAGGTAATCAGCCAGCGCTTTGGCCAATTCCGTCTTACCAACCCCCGTGGTTCCCAGGAAAATGAAGGACCCAATTGGTTTTTTGGGGTCTTGGAGGCCCGCCCGGCTACGCCGGATTGCATCTGAAACAGCTTCAATGGCTTCATTCTGTCCAACTACCCTCCTGTGTAACTCTTCTTCTAACAAAAGCAGTTTTTCCCTTTCACTCTGCATCATCTTCATAACAGGGATGCCGGTTGCTTTGGCTACATTTTCCGCTATATCTTCGGCATCTACTTCCTCCTTTAATAACCTCTTTTCCGTACTATCAGATAATTGTTTACTAAACTCTTCCACAATTTTTTCCTGCTCCTGTACTTTTCCATAGCGTATCTCTGCCACTTTTCCATAATCTCCTTCACGCTCGGCTTTATCGGCTGCAAGCTTTAAATTCTCTATTTCTGCCTTGGCATTCTGAATTTTTTCTACAATTTCCTTTTCCTGTTGCCATTTGGCTTTAAAAGTATCCCGCTCAACCGACAGGTTTGATATCTCGGTATTTAATTGTTTTAATTTATGCTCATCATTTTCTCTTTTAATTGCCTCTCTTTCAATTTCCAGCTGGCGTATCCTTCTTTCCAGTTCATCCAGTTCTTCTGGCATACTGTTCATTTCCAATCGTAGTTTGGCGGCACTTTCATCTATCAGGTCTATAGCTTTATCAGGCAAAAAACGATCGGTTATATACCGGCTGGATAATTCCACCGCAGCAATAATAGCTTCGTCTTTTATTAATACATGATGATAGGTTTCATAGCGATCCTTCAGTCCCCGTAAAATGGAAACTGCATCTTCAACCGAAGGTTCATCTATCATTACTTTTTGAAAACGACGCTCCAACGCTTTATCTTTCTCAAAGAATTTCTGGTACTCATTTAATGTGGTGGCGCCTATTGCCCTCAGCTCTCCCCTCGCCAATGCAGGTTTTAAAATATTGGCGGCATCCATAGCTCCATCACCTCCACCAGCACCAACAAGTGTATGAATTTCATCAATGAATAAAATGATCTGCCCATCACTGCTGCTTACTTCTTTTATTACTGATTTCAGGCGTTCTTCAAATTCGCCTTTATATTTTGCACCAGCTATGAGTAAGCCCATATCGAGTGCATATATAATTTTTGATCTTAAATTCTCCGGTACATCCCCATTAACAATACGCATTGCCAAACCCTCTGCTATAGCGGTTTTCCCAACACCGGGCTCACCCACCAGGATCGGGTTATTCTTACTTCTTCTTGATAGAATATGCAATGTTCTCCTGATCTCCTCATCTCTTCCTATAACAGGATCAAGTTTTCCGGCCCCTGCCATTTCAATAAGATTCTTTGCATACTTATTGAGGGCATTGAATTGTGTTTCGGAGGTTTGGGAAGAAACAGTTGACCCTTTCTTCAGATCCTTAATGGCCGCGATCAATCCTTTTTCGGTAAGCCCTGCATCTTTCAATAATTTAGATGTATTATCTGTGCCCTGCAGCATCGCAAGCAATAAATGCTCTACACTCACAAATTCATCTTTAAATGTTTTTAAAGTTGCTGTAGACCTTAATAGCACATTGTTGGCATCACGGCTTAATGATTGTGCCGGCTCCCCGCCTGAAACTTTGGGTAATTTGGAAATTGCAGCATCCAATTTTTCATCAACATACGCAATATTTACATTGTTCTTTTTAAGTAAATATTCAACCGGCGAATCTTTATCATTTAAAAGCGCCTTTAAAATATGCTCTGTTTCAATATTGGCATTATTATCTGTAAAGGCCAGTTGCTGGGCCTGTTGTAATATTTCCTGAGATTTTATTGTTAGGTTTTGTAAACTCATTATTATTCCGTTTATATATTTAATAACAAAACTCAATCCAACTATCCTATATACGCTATTATGACGCAAAAGGCCCACTCCCACTGTCGCAACAGCAGTCTTAGCTATACTTGCATGCTAATGTAACAGGTAACCCAACCAAGCTATAAAACAAAAATTAGCTCATTAAACAGGATGGAGTAAATTTGTCAGTGAAATTATTAATCTGAACGGGTATTAATCAATCATTTCTTGCCTGCTTTGTAAAACTTCTTAATGAAAAAAATCTTTTCACTTTTTTTTCTTTGCATGTTCACCTTAGCTGTATTTGCCCAGAAAAAAAACAAATTGCTTTCAGGCATGTACCTGCAATGGGGATATAATACTGAGTGGTATACTAAAAGCAATATCCATTTCAACACAATGGTAGATGGCGTTCCTCATAATTTTACCATTTTCAAAGCTAAGGCGCACGATAGAAGTGATATGGATGCCATTATTAAAAAGCCCATTGAAATATCTATACCTCAATATAATTACCGGATTGGCTTTTATCTTAATAAAAAACATAGCAGGTCAATTGAATTAAATTATGACCATACCAAGTACATTGTTTATAATGAACAGGTGTTACGGGCTAAAGGAAATATCGGAAGTAATTACTTTGATAAAGACACAACATTTACATTTAATGAGTTGCATTTTGAACATAGCAATGGGGCTAATTTTTACCAGGTTAATTATGTACAGCATTATGAATTAAAGAGAAATAAAAAAAGGCCTGTTTTTACCGGATTGTGGAAAGCAGGTGCAGGAATCCTTATTCCTAAAACAGATATTACCCTCAGCAATAAAAGAGTTGACAACAGATTTATTATTGCAGGTTATTGTTTTGGACTTGAAGGAGGGGCCCGGTGGTATGTAAGCAGGAAATTATTTTTTGAAGGAACTTCTAAAATAGGCTTTGCCAATTATACCAATGCCCTGGGTGTTGGAAACGGAAGAGTTAACCACAATTTTGGGTATTTTGAATTGATAGGCTCTATTGGCTATGATATTAATTTTTAGCAGCACTAAATAAAGTAAAGCCCGGTATTATATGCCGGGCTTTTGTATTTTTATAAAAACATAAGCTGCATTTAGAGGATACTGACCAATGAGCACCATTCAAACACATACTAGTATCATAAAAAGCATAGCAGCAAACTTAGGTTTTGATTATTGCGGTATTGCCAAAGCCCAGGTACTTGATGAAGACGCCAGACGATTGGAAAACTGGCTTAAAAAAGATATGCATGGCAGCATGCAATACATGGAAAATTATTTTGACCTGCGGATAGATCCTTCCAAATTAGTACCGGGAGCAAAATCAGTTATCACTTTATTGCTGAATTATTTTCCTCAACAACAACAAACTGAAGAATCACCTGGCATCTCGAAATACGCCTATGGGAACGACTATCATGAAGTGATCAGGGAAAGGTTAAAATCATTTCTGCAACAAATTAAAGAACAGGTTGGAGAAGTGCATGGACGTGGGTTTGTTGACAGCGCTCCTGTTTTAGAAAGAGCATGGGCGCAAAAAGCAGGCATAGGCTGGATAGGTAAGAACGGGAACCTGATCAATAAACAAAGCGGTTCATTTTTTTTTATTGCCACATTAATTGTTGACCTTGAGTTGCTGTATGATGATGCGTATGTAAAAGATTATTGTGGATCCTGCACCAGGTGCATTGATAACTGCCCAACAGATGCCATTTTACCTGACAAAGTTGTAAACGGCAGTAAATGTATTTCCTATTTCACTATCGAATTGAAGGATGCCTTGATTCCTTCAGGTATGCAGGGCAAATTTAATAACTGGATGTTTGGATGTGATATTTGCCAGGATGTTTGTCCCTGGAACAGGTTTTCGAAACCAACAACAGATATAAATTTTAAGCCTATTCCTGAAATATTAAATTTTTCTACAAATGATTGGGAAGCATTAACAGAAGAATCTTTCAAAACCATTTTTAAAAATTCTCCAATCAAAAGAGCTAAGTTTGAAGGCATAAAACGAAATCTCAATTTTATCAAACAATAATATGAACAGGAATATTCAAAAGCTATATAACATTGCCAATAAGCCCAAAAGGCTTATTGCTGGCCTTATGAGCGGCACTTCATTGGATGGTTTGGATATTGGATTGTGCAGCGTAGCAGGACATGGAGAAGATACCAAAATTGAATTAATACAATTTGAAACCATCCCCTACTCCGATGATTTTAAAACTGAAGTAAGGTCTGTTTTTTCAAAAAAGGAAATTGACCTGGAAAAACTTTGTTTGCTTAATCCGTGGATAGCCCTGCAACATGCAGCAATGATAAATAACTGTTTACAAAAATGGCAGGTTGATAAAGAAATGGTGGACCTGATCGCAAGCCATGGCCAAAGTATTTACCATGCTCCTCAAAGTTTACACAAACAGGAAATATTTGGCAATGCAACTTTACAGATCGGGGATAGTGATCATTTAGCAGTTGCCACGGGCATTATAACCATCAGCGATTTCAGGCAAAAGAATATAGCTGCCGGGGGCGAGGGTGCTCCGTTGGCAGTTTATGCCGATTATATATTGTTTAGTAAAAAAGGAGAAGATCGTATCTTATTGAACATTGGCGGCATTGCAAACTTTACTTATTTACCCGGGATAGATAACACGGAAAATGTTCTTTGTACTGATGTAGGCCCAGGCAATACTATGATGGATACTTTTATGCATCAACAATTCCCGGGGAAATTTTACGATGAGGATGGTGCAGTAGCGAAGGCCGGGATCATAAATGAAACATTATTATCCGCACTTAAAGAAAATGATTTCTTTAATAAACGGCTTCCCAAATCTACCGGGCCTGAATTATTTAATCTTGAATATCTATTAGCGGCTAAAAAGAAAACGAATACTGAAAACATATCAGCTGCAGATACCATGGCAACCCTGAACAGGTTTTCGGCAGAGACGATTGCTGCAGCAATTAAAAACTGTACAGAACATAAGCAGCGCATACAGATCTTTACCAGCGGTGGCGGTTATCATAATCCTTTGCTCATGCAGCATTTGCAGGAATTATTACCCAACTGTATTTTCGAGAGCAGCGAAAGCCAGGGAGTAAATCCGGATGCAAAAGAAGCTATCCTCTTTGCTTTACTGGCAAATGAATGTGTAAGTGGTGATCCTTCAACTTTTGCAAATTTTGGTGCCGCAATTCCTGCAGTATCTATGGGAAAGATCAGTTTTCCAACTTAATGCGTTTGAATCGTATCAACATATTGCTTGAAACTATTGAGTACAGTTTCCAAATATTCTTTTTTAGCTTTTTCTAAAACAAGCCCCCTGAATCTTTCCCAGGGATACCACTTTAATTTTTCTGTTTCTTTCCATACCACCTGAACTTGGGTACTGTCCCCTGAAATATCCAATACCGTAATATCATGTTCTACCACTCTTGCATTATTTCTCACATAAAATGAAACAGAGTTACTGTCAGCTTTTTTATTGTACAGTAAAAGCTCCTTTTTATCATTATAAAAAACAGTAGAATCTTTATCAACATGATCTATGTGTTCGCTAATGCCTGGCTGAAAAAAAGGATACCAATTGATCCAGGATCCTGAAACCTGTAATTCCTTCAACACAGTTTGTTTTTTTTGATGTATAATAACTGCATTGGCTGAATTAATATGTGAAGGGAATAATAAACCAATGACAGTAAACATACTGAAGAAAACAACAAAGCTTATTAAAGCCATTTTAAAATATCTCATGCTCACTCCCATTTAAAAACTTTAATTGCTGCTATATAAACAGCTATGCCCCATAAAAAAAGAATACCGATCTCAATACGCACATCCCATAAATGCTGTCCCTCGAAAGCGACCTTACGCATGGCTGTATTCAGGTGCGTAAGTGGTAATGCATTTGAAATGGGCTGCAACCATTTAGGAAAAACCTCAACCGAAAAAAATGTACCTCCCAATAAGAACTGTGGTAAGGTGATCAAATTTGCAAAGGGCGGAATGGTACTGTCATTTTTTGCCATGCCACTTACAATAAAGCCTAATCCCATGAATACCAGCAACCCGATAAAACTAAGCACAAGCATATTAATCAATGTTACAAAGCCCTTAACCAACGTAAAATCAAAAAGATAATGACCAACCAATATAATTACAATGGCTGTAAGCATTTGAAAAATAACCCGGCTTAATGCTTCGCCCAATACGATATAAGTACGGCTGATAGGAGTAGCAAAAAACCGCTTTAATACAAGTGTATTTCTTAAATTAAAAAACATAAATGCTACGCCAAATACGCCTGAGCTTAATAAAGAAAAACCTAACTGGCCGGGCAAAATAAAATCTATGGTCTTGTACTCCCTAACTGTTTCTATATCTCTTTCATAATTAAAATCTTCTATTGCGAAATTTTGCCTGTTTGAATATTTATCATTGCTGATCTTATTGGCTATGGCTTCAAGTACAGGTAATAACTGCGGCCATTTATCATTACTGGCGTTTGAACTTCTAATGGTATAGATATATTCAGGGCTCCCAACAGCAGACTTAGTTATTTTCAACACACCCGCAATCTTTCCCTTTACTATATTATTTTTCAGATCAGCTTCATTGGCAAAAGAAATAATGCGGATCCGCTTACTGAGTTTTAATGAGTCGTAAAAGACATTAGCAGTATCGCTGTCTTTATCAATAACGATCTTATAAACAGGCGCCGTGCTGTTATTACCTATAAACCCAAATACGAGTATGAAAACAAAGGGAAAAACAAAACTAAAGATCACAGCAGACGGGCTTCTGAAAATTGCTCTTAAACTAGCTTTTGTAATGGCCAGCATTGCCCTTGTCTGGCTGTATTTTTGCATAACTTTATGAATTGAGGCGTAAAGCTATCGGTAAAAAAGGATTTTAAAAAATTTTGACAATTCATGACATCTGTCGTACCTTAGTCAGACAAATGTCTGGAATATGAAAAAAAAAGAAAAAAATACAAGCTATAGAACTGCTGCAGCCCAGGTTCCAAAAGTAAAGGAGCCTATGCCTGTTTACCGTAGCGTTAAAGCATTGCCGCAGGTAAAAGATTTTACCTACAGCGAATTTAAAAAAATTGCAGATAAAGCTCCTTTCACACAGGCTGAATGGGCTGCTATTTTGCATATAAGCGAACGCACTTTACAGCGGTATGCCAAGGATAACAGCAGCTTTGCTTCCATAAATGCCGAACGTGCATTGCAAATTGATAAAGTATTAAAAGAAGGAAAGATCACTTTTGGAAAAGTGGAGAATTTTTACAACTGGCTAAAGCGTGATCCTTACATGCTGGGTGGCAATCTTTCTTTTGATTCCCTGTATTCCGCCAATGGCATCGAAAGGATATTAACCCAATTGCACAGGATACAACACGGATTATTTGCATGATCGTTTACCGTATTACCAACTCATTATTTAAAGATGACATTTCCGGAACCGGCGCTAAGATAAAAGGGGCCAGGTGGAATATGCCCGGCAGCAAAATGTTATACACGGCTCAAAGCATTTCCCTTAGCGTACTGGAACTTTTGGTTCATATCGGTTTACAGGATATCCAGAATTTTTATCATTTACTGGCTATTTCTATTCCTGACGATACTCTTGTAACCGAGATCAATCTTAATAAACTTAAAAAGAACTGGCTCGAGGATGAAGACTATACTGCATTTATGGGAACTGAATTTTTAAAAACCAATGAGAGCCTTGTTTTAAAAGTACCTTCAGCAATAATCAATGAAGAATATAATTTCCTGATCAACCCCTATCACCCGGATTTTAAAAAAATAAAGATCAAAAAATCTAAACCATTTATTTTTGATCAACGGCTATATACTTTCAAATGAATAGGATCTACCTTCTACTGGGCAGTAATTTAGGCAACAGCAAAACGCAGTTGTCTAAAGCTACTACTGCAATTAAAAAGCAGATCGGCAAACTAACCCGCCAATCAGGTCTATATTCAACTGCAGCCTGGGGCAATACCAAGCAGCCCGATTTTTTAAACCAGGTGATTATTGTTGAGACCAGCCTTGATGCACAACAGGTCATGGCATCCATTTTAAACATCGAACAAAAAATGGGTAGGTTAAGAACAGTTAAGAATGCACCTCGTATTATTGACATTGATATTTTATTTTTCAACAAAGCAATAATTGATCAAAAAGAACTTTCAGTGCCGCATCCTCAAATTCAAAACAGGCGTTTTGTATTGGTACCACTGAATGAGCTATCACCTAACCTGGTACACCCTGTATTAAAAAGATCAGTTCACCAATTGCTTATACACTGTGCCGATACACTGAATGTGAAAAAGTTTTAATTGCCTTAAAGGGCTTTCCGCTTATTTTGCACTCCGCTTTTACTATACTGCATGAAATACAATTTTGTTACCATAGAAGGAAATATTGGCGCCGGTAAAACCACCCTGGCCCATTTATTAAGCAAACATTTTAATGCCCGTTTAATTCTTGAAGAATTTGCCGACAATCCTTTTTTGCCAAAGTTTTACGAAAACCCCGGCCAGTATGCTTTTCCACTCGAACTTTTTTTTATGGCAGAGCGGTATAAACAGCTTAAGGACCTGCTGCAGACAAAAGACATGTTTCAAAACGTAACCATTTCAGATTACCTGTTTACCAAATGCCTTTTATTTGCCAAAGTAAATCTACCAGATGAGGAATTTCGCTTGTATCAAAAGCTGTTTGAAATTATCAATCCGCAAATAGTACAGCCCGATATTGTAATTTACCTGCATACTCCTGTAAAAAAATTACAGGAGAATATTAAAAACCGCAACCGGGATTATGAGCAATCTATTCCCAATGACTACCTGTTCACTTTACAGGAAACTTATACCCAGTACATCAAGCAGCACAATATTAAAACCTTGTATGTAGATGCCGGGAATGCTGATTTTTTAGGGAATGAAGAACACATGAAAGTGATCCTTGACGCCCTGGATAAAGAATATGAAAACGGGCAACATTATTTAACTTTGCCTTAATGAGCAACAGCAAACTTCCCGTTGAGTTCCGGAATTTTATTTTTGCAAGATTATTTTTTGTTTTAGGCCTGAGAATGATAACCACCATTGTCATTTACCAGGTGTTTCACCTTGCAAATACATATATAGTTGGGATGGCGGGCCTGGCAGAGTTTGTTCCGGCTGTAATTGCGGCCCTGTATGCAGGCCACTATATTGACAGGCACAATAAGAAAAATATCCTTGTCTGGTCCTATGCATTTTATATGCTTTGCGGTATTGCTCTGGCCATTGTCAGCCTTCCCTGGTTTAATTTTTCCGGACCTACTCAACTCTCTGTTATTTTTATAGTAGTGTTTTGTACAGGTATCATACGCTCCTTTGCAGGGCCTGCAGCAAACAGTATGATTGCGGCCATTGTACCCCGTGAACAGTTGCAGAAAGCCATCTCTTATAATTCATCTACCTGGCTCATCTCCTCTATAGGCGGCCATGCTGTTGGCGGTTTATTAATTGCATTCATAGGTATTGGAGGGGCATATTTTGTAACAGCCGCATTAATATTAGTAGCTGGTATTTTTGCTTTACAGCTTTATCCAAAGCCACCTGTAAGCAGCATGGAAAAAGAACCGATGCTTAACTCTATCAAAAAAGGTTTTTCTTTTGTGTACAACAATAAAAATTTACTGGGCGTAATTTCATTAGACCTTTTTGCCGTGCTTTTTGGCGGTGCCAGTGCTTTTATACCGGAAGTGGCATCAACAGTTTTACATACAGGCCCCATTGGTTATGGTTTCTTAAATGCCGCTATGGACCTTGGCAGCCTTATCATCGTTGCTGTTTTGGTAAGATACCCCATGCGAAAAAAACAGGGATTAAAAATGCTGCTGGCAGTTGCCGGCTTTGGAGTAGCCATCATTATTTTTGGTTTATCAAAAGTTTACTGGTTAAGTTTTATGGCTTTGTTTGCTGCCGGTCTTTGTGATGCCGTTAGCGTAGTGGTACGGGGCACCATTCTGCAATTGTTTACACCTGATGAATTACGTGGCCGTGTAGCTTCTATCAATTTAATTTTCATCAACAGCAGCAATGAGCTTGGCCAGTTTGAAAGTGGTGTTACCTCCCGTATATTTGGTACAGTGCCGGCGATAATTTTCGGCGGTGCCATGTCGGTGTTGGTTGTAGCTGGTACCTGGCTTAAGTTTCCAAAGCTGAGGAAGCTGGAATATTAACGTCATTGCGAGGGAGGCATCCCGATAGCTATCGGGAAAGCAATCTCAATACGAAGCATAAACATTCATGTGATTGAAACAACGAAAGAATAATTTTGTTACCAGCTTTGGTTTTTCATGGCATCAATGATCTTCATTCCTTTTTTAAAAATTGGGTTGCGTATATTTATAAATCAAATGCAAATACATGAAACATCCCCACAACTTTAAGCTATTCATCAGCTTATTTACTTTTATTATTATCAGCTTATGCACAGGTTGCAAATCTGTACCCCAAATAAAAGCCGGAGAAGGTTATGTTAATGTAAAAGGAGGCAAAATATGGTACCGTATTTTAGGAGAAGGGAAACAAACACCTATCCTCATGCTGCATGGCGGACCTGGCGGTACCAGTAAATCTTTTTACCAATTTGCTTCTTTAGGCCAGGACAGGCCTGTCATTATATTTGATCAGCTTGGCAGCGGACAGTCTGACTACCATACAGACACAACTTTACTTAAAGTTGAAAATTTTGTTGAGCAGGTACAAGCATTAAAAACTTCACTTGGATTAAAAGAGTTTTATCTGCACGGCCATTCATGGGGTACTGCTTTAGCATTAGAATATTACCTGAAATATCCCAAAGGAATTAAAGCCATGATATTTAACAGCCCATATTTTAGTACTTCCGTCTGGAAAGCCGATGCCGATACGCTTATCAGCACATTACCAGACTCTATTCAACTGGCAATTAAAACAGGAGAAAAAAATCATGACTTTGAATCACCCCAATATAAAAATGCCAATGAAGTATTCAGCAAAAACTTTGGTGTACGAAAGACAAGGTTAACAAGTGAATTGGATACATCAACTTCAAAAGGCAATAAGTTTATTTATAATTACATGTGGGGGCCCACTGAGTTTACTGCAACCGGCACCCTTATTAATTACAACAGGGTGCAAAGTTTAAAAACTATTAAAGTGCCAACACTTTTCATAACCGGCGAATTTGATGAGGCCCGCCCGGCAACGGTAAAATATTTTCAAAGTTTAGTGCCCAATGCTAAATATGTTATGATTGAAGGTGCCGGCCATGGAACCATGCATGATAACAAAAGCCAGAATATTAGTGCGATAAAAACATTTTTAGCCGAAATTGACCTTAAATAAAAAAGATATCAAACAAATAAAATGAAAAACAGTGCCTTGGCAATTTTAGCATGCCTTTTATCTGCATCTACATTACATGCCCAAACCAAACCCTCCAAACCTTTCAGCATTGGAAAAATTGTAGAAATCAAGTCTGCTGTTTTAAAAGAAAGCAGAACATTGAATATTTATTTGCCGGATGGCTATAGCCCCAAAGCAAAATATCCTGTCATCTATTTACTGGATGGTTCAGCCAATGAAGACTTCCTGCATGTTGTTGGCCTGGTCCAGTTCTTCAACATGACCTTTAAAATGCCCAAAACTATTATAGTAGGCATTGCCAATGTTGACCGGAAAAGGGATCTTACTTTTCCTACAACAAAAGCTGAAGATAAAAAGGCTTATCCAACCACAGGCGGCTCTGCAAAATTCATTGAGTTTATTGAGAAAGAATTACAACCTTATATACGATCAAATTACAAAACTAATGACACTGCTTATATCATTGGTCAATCACTAGGTGGTTTACTGGCCACTGAAATACTCTTAAAGAAACCCGGCTTGTTTACAAATTATCTCATCATCAGTCCCAGCCTTTGGTGGGATGATGAATCCCTTTTAAAAGCTGCACCTGAACTTTTAAAAAAACAGGCTGATACTAAAAAATGGATTTATATTTCGGTAGGCGCAGAAGGAAAAGTTATGGAAGAAGATGCTGCTGGTTTGGCAATGGTACTGCAGAATTCCGGCAAATCAACTTTAAAAGTTGATTTTGTACCACTGCCCAAAGAAAATCATTCTACTATTTTACACAATGCGGTGTATGAAGCCTTGAAAATTTTGTATCCTTATAAAGAATAATGAACAAAACGCGGCTTTAATCACTTCCCATTCTTTTGTGCCGAAGGCTTAGCAGCTTAGCAATCACAGGCAATACAGTTTACTGTTTAAATTATTTATTCCCACTCTTACAATTCAGTTTACTTTCTTCATCTTATCAATTCTGCTGCTTTTTTATTAGATTTGTTTATCAAGCTGTATTAATGACTTTACTTGAAACACATCTGGTCGATATTAAAAAACTTTGTACTTCACACAAGGTTAAACAACTATATGCCTTTGGCTCGGTATTAACGCCAAATTTTAACAGCGAAAGTGATATTGACCTGGTGGTTGATTTTGAACTGATAGACACATCCTTGTATGCCGACAATTATTTTGACTTTAAATTCGCTCTTCAAAAAATATTCAACCGTCCTGTAGATTTACTGGAAGAAAAAGCAATTACAAATCCATATTTCAGGCAAAGCCTGAATAAGCAAAGACAACTTATTTATGGACATTGATATAAAAGTATGGCTTTACGATATTTTAAATGCTATTAATGAAATTGATAGCTTTTTTGCTGATACGCCAAAAGAGTTTGTTGCTTATCAAAATGATGTAAAGACCCGGAGAGCAGTTGAAAGAAATGTGGAAATTATTGGTGAAGCCATGAACAGAATTTTATTGAAAGATCAATCTGTTGAGCTTTCTAATTCAAGAAAAATTGTTGATACCAGGAACCGGATAATTCATGGATATGATTCCGTTTCTGATGATATTATCTGGGACATTGTTGTTACTCATTTACCACTATTAAAAGTTGAAGCAGAAAAATTACTCGGTGAGTAAATGCTGTTGAATTAAACCAGGCAAAGAATTCTATAACTATAAGCCAACCTTTTAAACCACTTAAACCCACCCGAACGGCATTCAGCCGGCAGGTGTTTTAAACTATTAAACAATAAAACTTATGCAACGCAGATCATTCTTACGAAATAGCGGTTTAACAGTTGCCGGTTTAGCCTTACTTAATAAAGATTCACTTGCCTCATTTTTACAAGACCCTGCCTGGAAAATAAAAATGCTTACAAATGATATTGGCATCTTTACCGAAAAAGGTGGCAGCATTGCTTTTTTACTAACAAAAAAAGGTATTGTGGTGGTTGATGCACAGTTTCCCGATACTGCCGGACATTTAATTGAAGAACTG
>JBBSJI010000069.1:0-14804 GCA_038257425.1 Chitinophagales bacterium | reverse complement strand
TATTGAAGAAAAAATAAGCATCAGGAACAGATTTTGTACTTTTTTCATATTGATTGTTTTTATTAAAAATTATATCTGGTTTATTGCATAGGATAATTTTTCTTCTGCCAGATCATCTCGTTTCCAAATTATCTTTTTACCAAATCCCAATGCACTGTCCGTCATTTTAATATAGTTGATCTTAAGGGCCCAGATATCGCCGGGTATGGCCAATGCCACCGGATGTTTTTTTAGATAGATTCCAAGTGTACGTTTAACCAATGGCTGTTGTGTATCTAAAACAAGTGCTTCAAACTGTAAGCCCTTTACCATTATTTTGTTTAGCTTATCGGGTAAAATGGTACCGGCTACCAAAGGATTTCTTTTCATCAAACCGGCATGATGCGAATTAGCGGACGATTTAAAATACAGTATGCCAGCCTGGCTGTTGAATGCATAGTAACAACTGAAACAATAAGGCTTTCCCTCATCATCAATACAGCAAACAGATGCACAGGTTTGTTCTTTCAGAAATTGGAAGATGTTGTCGTTCATCATACTTTAATAATTTTTACAGGGCAAGCCCTTGTTAATTCGAGTGTTTGAAGTTGAATGTTATTACTAACGGGCAAAATGTATACTTCTTTCTTTTCCGTTGATCTAAGTAAAACTGCTTTCCCGTCTTTCCTGGACATTCGCCAAAGATCCGGCTGCATTTGTACACAAATACCGCAACCAATGCATTTCTTACGATAAAGAATAATATTTGCCATTTACGCTTCAACGATTTTATACAACTTATCCTGACTTGTTATTTTTGTATCGAAAGGAAAAGTTATTTTATCAGCTTTAACTGCAACATCGGATTTTATACCATTAACAATAAGCAAATCTAATTTTTCCTTTACCATACCAAAGGCCGGCCCGGTAATCATACAGGTATCACCTGATTTAATGCTACCTGATTCAATGATAAATTCACCAACTTTTATTTTGGGATAATACTTACTACCCTTCCCAATATATATTTTCTTTTCTGTTGCAACAGATCCGGAGTGCGTTGTCCATTCTCCCAATTTACGTCCCAAATAATACCCCTCCCAAAAACCACGGTTGTAAACTGTTGATAATTGTTTCATCCATTCTTCTTTTTTTTGATCAGTAAAGCTGTTATTATAAATAGCCTCTAATGCTTCCCTGTAACATTTTGTAACTGTATACACATAATCAGGTCCTTTGCTCCTTCCCTCTATTTTCAAAACAGACACACCGCTGGATACCAGTTCATCAAGTATTTCAATTGTACATAAATCTTTGGGCGACATGATATATTCATTTTCTACCAGCAATGATTCATTCGTTTCAGCATCGGTTACTTTATATTTACGTCTGCAGTTTTGATTGCATGCCCCCCGGTTTGCTGAAGAATTCAGGTCGTGTAAACTCAAATAACATTTACCTGATATTGCCATACACAAAGCTCCATGAACAAATACTTCAATTTTCATTAACTCACCGGATATCCCTTTTATCTTTCTTCTGCTGATTTCCCTGCTGATTGCTTCAACTTGTTTAAGGGTAAGCTCTCTTGCCAGAACAATAACATCAGCAAAACGTGCATGAAATTGCACAGCTTCTATATTACTCACATTCGCTTGTGTGGAAATATGTACGGGAATATTTTGCATGTTGCAATATTCAATTACAGCATAATCCGAAGCTATTACAGCATCTATCCTGTGTTTTTTTACCTCATTAATAATATAACGCATTAATTGCAGGTCATGTTCATACATCACTGTATTCAGTGTCAGGTATGCCCTTAAGCCATTAACCCTGCAAATAGCTGAGATTTCTTTTATATCATTAGCAGAAAAAGAATTAACCGATTTTGTACGCATATTCAATTGTTCCACACCAAAATAAATGGCATCAGCTCCCCCTTTTATAGCAGCCTGTAAACTTTCAAATGAACCTGCAGGAGATAACAATTCAATTTTTATATCTTTCATACAACAGCTAAATTCTTTTAATTCATATTAATACTATGCCTTCTTACAATTGCCGTATTAAATTGTTTTTTTTCTGAAATGGTTACAGGCTTTACGCCAATCACAGGTGTTGCTTTACCTTTTTCATTAAGCGCCACAAATGAAAAATAGGCTTCACTGATTAAATATTTTTCACCTGCCAATACATTCCTTGCAAAAGACTGAACAAATATTTCCATAGATGTATTGAAAGCTCTGGTAATACTGGCATTGATAGTTATGATATCACCTACTTTAGCTGCTGCATTAAAATCAACGTGCTTAATAGAAGCGGTAACACAAATATTTTCAGCATGGGTTTGTGCACATACTGCTGCAGCAATATCCATCCATTGCACCAAACGCCCGCCCTGCAATATCCCCATCGGGTTTGTATCATTGGGGCATACAACTTCGGTTTTAATAACTGCAGATACTGAGGGAATTTTATATGCTTTCATTAAAAGATATTTGAGCAAATATACTTATTAAAGACATTTTTATCCTTAATTATTTGATAAATATAGGTTTCTACTAAAAAAATTTATACTGTTTGTTATTTTAAGCTGTTTAGTCACTTAACCAGCTGGAAATACCTTGATTCACAATCATTACAGGCAGTATGCTCCTTACTTTATTTAATGCTTTATTTTTTCATATAATTTAACCATCGACTGCAAAAGTTCAGTAGGCGTGGTTAATATCAGATAGTGATTTTGCCCAAACATTTGCGGCAAATAATATTTTGCCTGTGCCTCAATTGCCAATGCATAAGAATTAATTTGCCGCTCGTTTAATTCACGCAATGCCTGTTTAACATCGTTAATTCCATACCTGCCTTCATACCGATCAAAATCATTTGGTTTCCCATCAGAAATTAATATGACCCACTTATTTTTTGTTTCTCTTTTATCCAGTAAGGCACCGGCATGTCGCAAAGCTGTTCCCATCCGGGTATAGCCCTGAGGCTCTATTGCTCCAACTCGATACTTTGCCTTATTCCAGTCTTCATCAAATCCTTTAAGCGTAAGAAAGGTTGAATAGTTCCTTGTTTTAGAATAAAAACAGTTTATCGAAAAATCTATATTAAATTCCTGCAAGATTTCACCAAATAAGATAGACACCTGTTTCTCCACATCAATTACCCGGTTACCAGCCGCATAGCCGTCGCTGGACAGGCTGATATCAAGTAGTAAAAGAATGGACAGGTCTTTTTCTTTTCTTCGGTTTGATAAATAAATATTTTCAGAAGGAGTATGTCCCGACAGGATATCAGTGAGCATATCTGTTGCCGCATCAATATCGAATGCATCGCCCTGCATTTGCCTGCGCTGCTGCTGCATCCTGTTGTTCACATTAGTGAGCATTTTACGCAAGCCTGTTAAAACCGATTTATGATCTTCTATTGTTTGTTTATAATAATCTACAGCTGTTTTATTTAGGATTTGGGGGTACAGTTTACAGAATTTTGGCTTATAAATTCGTTTTGAATAATCCCACTCATCGTATTTTATATGCAACCCTTTTTCATCCACTTCTGCCGATTCAGATATGGTTGTATTCTCTGTAAATTCAGCCTGGTACACCGAGTGAGTTACATCATCCACCCTTACGGTAAATTTCATATTCAGTTCATCCAATGCATCCTGATGGCTTTCCAGTTCATCTTCTCCGTCAAAGTCACGCCAGGTTCCGCTGAATTCATCAGCGGTTTCCACTTTTTCAAAATTGTGCGTAAGCACATAATCTTCCTGTTGCTTTTTATCTACCTCCAAACAAACTAATTCTTCAACAGCTTTTGCTTTTAAGATGGTTGTGGGTTGTTTTTCTAAAGCAGTTTTAATTCCGTCGGAAATGTTATTCAGTTTTTTATCCGAAGCATCTTCCTTTTCGTTCCGCATCCACTTTCCATATATCCAACCTTTGTTAAAACTATTCTTGTCGTCTTCGTTCTGCAGTAGGTATTGCTCAAAAGCTTGATGCATAGATTGGGTCACCGGGTATTCTTTAAATAATACCGACAGCACATCCGGCGCTGTTTCCAACGCAATTCCTTTGGATTCTTCATCCGTTTTTACTTCACTCCTGTTCCAGTTCAGGTTTAGATTTTTTTGAACAGAGAGATACAGAATTCTAAATAGATAAAAAGAAAGGTTTGTTTCCTTGTCGCCGAATGTTGCAAGCGAAACAGGCAAAAAGAAATTATTATTCTTATACCCTCCTTCACGTTCGGCCGGAAATATTTCAATGGCAGATCCGGTAACCGCACGGGAAAAGACGGTAAGCCTTGATTTTATATCATCAAGCGTTACTGTTCTTTCCATAACCTCAGGAGGAATTTTTTTATTCTTCCTGAAGTAATTGGAAACCTTGCCAAATAAATATTCGTCTAACGCCATTATATCATCAGGTTACATAAGTCTGTAATTGCTTCATTCACTTCCTTGTCGTCTGTCAAAGGTTCAACAACGGCAACTTTTACCGATAGTCTTTTTGGAAGCCCGCCGTGTATCAGTTTAGAAGCATCAACCAGTAAACGGGTACTCACGGTTTCGGCCAGCCCCAACTCCGTCAGGTTCCTGATTTTATTTCCAATCTTCACCAGGCTTTTTGCATTGGCGCTGTCTATCCCCGTTTCGTTGATGAGTATTTCTGTTTCAATGGCCGCTTCGGGATAATCAAATGAAATAGCAGCAAACCGCTGCCGGGTAGAAGGTTTTAATTCCTTAAACCCTCGTTGATAGCCGGGATTGAAAGAAGCTACCAACATAAAGTCTTCATGCGCTTTAACGGTTTCGCCCAGTTTATCAATAAACAATTCACGCCGGTGATCGGTTAAGGAATGAATCGCTACAATCACATCTGGGCGAGCTTCTGCAACTTCATCAAGGTAAACAATGGCACCTTCTTTTACGCCTTGTGTAAGCGGGCCATCAAACCAAACTGTCTCGGCTCCTTTGATAATAAAGCGGCCAATCAAATCAGTTGATGAAGTTTCTTCATGACAACTGATGGTGATCAGCTTCTTTCCCAACTGGTGAGCCATAAACTCAATAAACCTTGATTTACCGGTACCGGTTGGCCCTTTTAGTAAAAGCGGAATCTTGTTCTTATACGTTTGTTCAAAAACTTCCACTTCTTTGCCAATGGCATGATAATAGGGTTTAGTAACCATCATTTTATTTTTTATAAATTTTTATCCGGGACTGTAATTTCTCAGCCCCGGATAATTAAATGCAATTAAGCAGGAACAGGTGCAGACTCCAGCGCTTCGTCGGTAGGTCGGCCATATTTAATAAACTCGTAAATATAGATCCCTACGCCTGTGGTAAACATGGTAGCACAACAAATCAGAATAAAGAAGTGTACCTGTATTTCCTGTTGAACAGCACCAAAATCTAATCCTACTTTTCGTTCTAGGTATACCTGCGCTACGCCGGCAACTCCAAATGCAACAGTCATACCTACCATACCGATATTCGATAACCAGAATGCCCATGCACCTGCAGCGCTATCGTATCTTTTACGGCCTGTCATATTAGGCATAGTATAAGCGATGATCGCAAATACGATCATTCCATACGCTCCCCAAAATGCAAGGTGCCCATGCATTGCCGTTACCAGGGTTCCATGTGTGTACATATTTACCTGTGGTAAGGTATGTGCAAGGCCTAACAATCCGGCGCCAACAAAGGAAACAATTGCAGTGCCTAAGGTCCAGTTGAGTGCGATTTTGTTAGGATGCTTTTTTTCTCCTTTACGATACATGGACACAGCAAATAATGCCATCGCTAAGAACGCAAGTGGCTCCAGGGCTGAAAATATTCCACCAACAATCAACCATGTTTTACCAACACCTATATAATAGTAGTGGTGTCCTGTACCCAAAATACCGGATATAAACGTGAGGCCCACAATTACATACAACCATTTTTCAATTACTTCTCTGTCTACCCCCGTAATTTTTATTAACAGGAAGGCAAGGATACCACCCATTATAAGTTCCCAAACACCTTCAACCCATAAATGCACAACCCACCAGCGAAAGAATGAATCCATGGTTTGATTATCAAACCAGATCATTCCGGGTAAATACAACAACGCAGCAAACACCAAACCCATTGTCAACACCAAAGAAGTGGTGGTTCGTTTTTTACCTTTATAAAGCGTGACCAGAATAATACCCAAAAAAGTAAGTACATTAAGCACTACCAGGTAATCCAATGGCCTTGGTATTTCAAGAAACTTCCTTCCCTCCCAATAATTAAAGTGATAACCAACAATGGCTGTAACGCCTACCAATGCAAGCGTTATCAATTGAATATAGGCAAGCTTTACGCTTACCAGTTCATTCTCTGCCTCCTCGGGAATAATGTAATAAGCAGCACCCATAAAACCCGATAATAACCAAACCACCAGCAGGTTTGTGTGAACAGCCCTTGCAGTATTAAACGGAATTACACTATGCAGGCCATCGAAGCCCATGTGTGCAAATCCCATAATAAATCCGTAGACAATTTGTAAGAATAACAGCAGCATTGACAAGGCAAAAAACCAATAGGCTACTTTTTGTGATTTATATTTCATAAAATTTGATTTAAGCGTTAGTTATTTTTTAAGGTCGGGTTTTGGAGGAAAACCATTAAGGTCTATTTCGCCGATCCATTTAAAAAAAGCAACCAGGTCGGCTGACTCCTGCTCAGAGAAACCATAGGCCACCATTTTTCTTCCCCGGGGCGACCAGGGAACTTTAGAGGTTAATACGGCTTTCATATAGCCTTCTCCCCTTCGTTCATAAACTTTGGTTAGCTCGGGAGCGTAATAGGCCCCTTCGCCTAGGATGGTATGGCAGCCCATACAATTGTTGGCTTCCCAGATTTTTTTGCCATTGATGACTTGTGGCGTAAGATTTTCTTCGTGGGTCCTTTTAGGCACTTCATTACTCATCGACGTCCAGGACAAGCCCAGGAAAACCGCAAAGGTTACAATAGTACCGCCCAGGAAGAAAGTTCGGGCTTGTGATTTTGATAACATACAATTGATTTAAAGGTGGTTGATTCGGGTATTTATGATTTCAACAATTAAAATGCAATAATAAAAGACATTTTTGTCTTTATTTATGACAATAATCATATCCTTTCATGAGCAACTACACGATAACCATACCCATATGCCAATAGTTTTGCCTCCGAAAATCATTTGAATACCATCATGAGAAGAGCACTAAAAAACTTTCTTAAAATAATCCTTCCCGGCTTTTATATCCTTTTAGCATCCCCCATATTTGCCCAGCAAAACAACCCTGCAAGCATGGAAGAAGAATTAAAACTACAGTTACAAATCAGGCCTAGGGCCGAATTCCGAAACGGCGTTTTTACACCTATTTTAAACGGACAACAGCCAGCGGCATTTGTTTCCCAACGTAACCGGCTTGGCTTGGTATATACTAAAGGCGAAAAACTTTCGGCTGGCTTAACCATGCAAATGCTGAATGTTTGGGGTAACGATCCCCAGGTACAACAAACTGCTAATAATATCAGTCTTTTTGAAGCATGGGCACAAATTGCATTGTCGAAAACAACGCAAGTTAAATTTGGCCGCCAAGTATTTTCGTATGACGATGAAAGGATTTTGGGTGCACTGGATTGGCATAATGCCGGTCGCAAGCATGATGCTGCGTTATTCATTTTTGAGAAAGGTAAAGTTAAAACACATGTAGCACTGGCCTTTAATCAAAACAGCGAAAGAGTCACCAACAGTTTTTATGTTGATTCGTTGAGCCAGCCCTATAAGAATTTGCAGTTTGCCTGACTGCAATACAAAGTAAATGACAGTTTAAAATTTAGCGCCTTACTTATGAATCAGGCCAAGCAAAGAAGCAGTGATTCATTACACTCACTCCTTCAAACATTTGGCGTAAATGCTTATTACAAAACTGACAGGTTTAATGCCACAGCAAGCATCTATTATCAAAGTGGGAAATCCAACATAAAAAATGCCACAGCGGTTAATACTGCAGCCTGGATGGCGGCTGTTTACGCAAACTATTCTATCAACAAAAAGTTTTCAATTGGCGGCGGATCCGATTATTTAAGCGGTATTGACATGGGCAGTACAAGTAACAGGCTTACCGCTTTTAATCCGCTGTACGGAACTCACCATAAATTTTATGGCTTTATGGATTATTTCTATGTTGCAAGTCCGCATAATAATACCGGACTCTGGGATAGTTACCTGAATGCTTCTTTTAAACCAGGTAAAAAAATGGGCTGCCAGTTGGCCATCCATCATTTTGTATCGCCTGTTACAATCCTTAATTATCAAAATGCAGCAGCCAGTTCATACTTAGGAAATGAAATTGATCTTTCTTTCAATTACAACCTGGATAATGCAGTTAAAATAATCGGAGGCTATGGTCATATGCTTCCTTCGGCTTCGATGAAATACATAAAAAACATAGCAGATAAACAGCAAATGAAACGCACCCAAAACTGGGTTTGGCTGTCTGTTGTTATCAATCCCGAAATAAAACTTTTTAACAGGGTTGCTCAAACTAAATAAACAACCCTTCATAACTGACAATTAAAAATGAAAAAAATGAAAAAACAATTATTACAAGCCATACCAGTTATGGCAATCATGCTTGCCGCTATTTCCTGTAATGAATGGAAAAACGTTAACTCAGCTGACAAATCAACTGTCGACACCGTCATTACCGGAACGGTTACCGCAGAACTTACTGACGTACCCATGGTACCCAAACAACTGGAATACACTTCGCCAAAGAAAGTACTGGTAGAACTGGAAGTGATAGAAAAAGTGATGAAGATCGCCGACAGCACAGAATATACTTTCTGGACTTTTGGTGGTAAGGTACCTGGCAAATTCATCAGGGTGAGAGAAGGTGATCTGGTAGACTTTACATTGAAAAACATGCCAGACAGTAAACTACCACACAACATTGATCTGCATGCGGTAACAGGCCCTGGAGGCGGTGCCGATGCTACGATGGTAGCACCCGGACAATCGGGTCGTTTTCAATTTAGGGCGTTAAACCCAGGCTTGTATGTTTACCATTGTGCAACCGGCCCTGTAGGTATGCACATAGCAAACGGTATGTATGGTTTGATCCTCGTAGAACCACAATCGGGTATGAAAAAAGTTGACAAAGAATATTACCTGATGCAAGGTGATTTTTATACAAAAGGAAAATTTGGAGCAAAAGGCCTTCAGGAATTCGACATGGAAAAAGCCATCCGTGAAGATGCTGATTACGTTCTATTCAACGGTAAGGTGCATGCAAACGCCGGTCCAAATGCATTGAAAGCAAAAGTTGGGGAATCGGTTAGATTGTTTGTTGGCAATGGCGGACCAAATCTCACCTCTTCATTTCATGTTATTGGTGAAATTTTCGACAACGTATATGTTGAAGGTGGAAGCCTGTTGAATAAAAACGTACAAACAACAGTAATCCCTCCGGGAGGCTCTGCCATTGTTGAAATGAAAATGGAAGTGCCCGGCACATACCATATAGTTGATCACGCCATATTCCGCACTTTCCATAAAGGTGCGTTGGCGCAAATAAAAGTTGAGGGCGATGAAAACCCCAATGTATTCCTAAAAATAAAGCAGTAATCGAAAAATCAAAACGTACGGCGGAAAAACTGGCCGTACGTTTTTAAAAAGCAATGAAATATATTCTGACTATACTTTCACTTATCATTTGTACAGGTTTCGCTGCCGGCCAGGCAAAATCCGATAGTGACAAGAAATTGTTGAAAATAAAAAAAGGCTCTTATAAACCCTTCTTTAAAATTGGTAACAATCAGCCAATAACTGTTGTTGCATTTTATATGGACGAATATGCGGTTACCAACGAAGAATTCCTGGAGTTTGTAAAAGCAAACCCTCAATGGAGCCGCTCTAAAGTGAACCGCCTGTTTGCCGATGCCAACTACCTTGTACATTGGGAAAGCGATAATGTAATTGGTGAATCGCAAAAAGCTATTTATAAATCGCCGGTGATTTATGTTAGCTGGTTTGCAGCAAAAGCTTATTGCAGTTGGAAGAATAAACGTCTGCCAAGCATTGCCGAGTGGGAAATGGCAGGTAAAGCAGCACCAAAAAATAAAATTAATATGCCCCTTACCGAATATATTCTTGAGTGGTACCGGCGCCCAAACCCAAAAGTATTGCCCAACGTAAAATCTACCTATAGCAATATCCATGGCCTTTACGATATGCACGGGCTTGTTTGGGAATGGACATTTAATTTCAACAGCTTTTTAAGCAAGGGCGATTCAAGGACCGGTGAAGAAGACGAAAAGAAAGCTTTTTGTGCAGCAGCATCTATCAACGTAAACGACCTGGAAGATTATGCAGCATTCCTACGATTTTCGTACCGAGGCGCCTTGAAAGGAAATTTTTGTATAGCAAATCTGGGCTTCAGGTGTGCAAAAGACAATGGCCAGTAGCCATGCATTTTTTATTGACTTAAATTTTACAAAAATGAAAAAATATTTTGCAGTCTTTGTTGTTGTGTCCTCTCTAATATTATCATGCGGCAAAGGCGCCGAAACAGAGGACAAATCATGCTGTGCCGGTAAAGACACAGCAATTTGTGAAACCGATAAAGAAATAACTCCAGCCGAAAGTATATTTAATTTGAAAGCCCAATTTAAAACACAGGACGACAAAACCTTTACGCTGGAAATGCTTACCGGAAAAACAACTGTAGTTGGAATGGTGTTTACACATTGTGCCTACGCCTGTCCACGATTAACGGCAGATATGGTTTCTATTGCTGATTCGCTGAACGGCGAAGACGTAAACTTCTTATTAGTGAGTTTTGATGTAGAACGGGATACCCCCGAAAGGCTCAAGTACTTTGCTACAAAATCGGGACTGAAGGATAACTGGACGTTATTACATGGCAGTGAAGATGCCGTAAGAACGTTGTCGGTGTTGCTAAATGTACAATATGAAAAAGATGCCGATGGAAATTTCTCACACAGTAATATTGTTTCGGTTTTAGATAAGCAAGGCCGGTTACAATTTCAAAAAGAGGGATTGGGCGCCGATCATGCACAAACCATCAATACAATTAAAAAACTGGTACAACAGCCTTAGCAGCATGTTAGTTTTAACAGGCAACACTGTTCAGCCGTTCATTTTTCACAATGCTGCTTTCAACCAGCTGAAGAATTTCATTCGCCTGTAATTGATCAAAATCAACATGATTCCTTTTGGCTACGCCCAAAGAAGTCAGTTCAAAATGAACATCAGAGTGCTGATGGAACTTTAAACTCTTTCTTCATATTTACATTAATCTGACGCTAAGTAACCTGTTCAAATTGAATTACCTGCTGTTTGATTTTCTTTAACATTTTAAAGGCTACCATTGGATCAAAATCTTCATGATTTCTTTTTTTTACACCCATACCGGTTAATTCAAAATGCAGGTCAGATTTTAATGAATGATTTCCCAGGCATGCTTTTGAACATGCCAATGGGCAACCATCAATGGTAATCAATTTCCTTCCGGAAAAAGCCTGGTGAACCAGCTTTTTTACATTACCGCCAACGCCAACTATACATGACATTTCAGCCACTCCGTTCCTGTCTAGCTGCAGGGCAATATAGTTAGCCATTTGTGCAGCGCTGGAGCAACCGGAACACGAATACACCAGGGGTTTTTCACTATTAATATTTTTTTGTGCAACTAAAACCTTTTTTTGATTGTGCTTTTTTAAAAGTGCCAAAAGGTATTGTAACCGCCATACAGTATTTGATTTTAATCTGAGCTGCTGATATGCTAATCCTTTCATTTATCTTTTTTATTTATAAATATGTTTTAAATGAATTAACCAGTTTGCGATTAAAGTTTTTTTCAATCGTCTGATAATTATTGGGCAAATATACTAATTAAGGATAACTTTGTCCTTAATTAATTGTGAATTTAACTTTATGGCTTCTGATAAACAAAAGATCATCGTTTCGCTATTGCTGGTAATTGGATTTTTATTTTATTCGCTGTTCCTGTATTCATCTTTGCCTGTTAAGGATTACAGTATTACTAATGAAGCCATTCAGGGAAAATTTCTATGGCAAAAGTATAATTGCAACGCCTGTCACCAGGTATATGGTCTTGGCGGCTATCTGGGCCCCGACCTCACCAATGCTTATTCTTTAAGGGGAAAAGAATATATAAAAGCATTTCTTAATTACGGAACTGCATCCATGCCAAATTTTAAATTAAATGACCAGGATATAAATTCATTGCTGGCATTTTTAAAAAATATTGATGCGTCAGGAAAAGCCGATCCTAAAAGTTTTACAATAAATTATGATGGAACCATTAAACAATAAAAAGTTAAATACTTCAAAACTATTTATGATTGCCGGCCTTCTATTGCTGGTTGCCGGAATGTTGTTTGGATTAGCCGGGGCACTGCAATACCTTGTTCCGGATTTTCTGAAGAAATACCTGTCTTTTGAAAAAATAAGGCCATTGCATGTTTCATCCGTTGTCTTCTGGATAATTTTCGGTTCCATTGGTGCCGTACTCACCTACCTGCAGGAGCATACCGGCAAAATAATTCATTCACCAATTCTGGTAAAAATTCAATTTTGGGTTTTTATACTTACTGTAACTGTTATTTTAATCTCATACTGTATCGGCATTTTTGGCGGCAGGGAATACTGGGAATTTCATCCGGCACTGGCATTACCTATTGTGGCAGGATGGGTCATGTTTTTGATCAATTTTATAAGATCGGTTGGCACATTAAAAAATCAACCGGTTTATGTATGGATGTGGCTTACCGGTATTTTTTTCTTCTTATTCACCTACCTGGAATCTTACTTATGGCTAATCCCCTATTTTAGAAATAATGTAATTAATGATATTACGGTTCAGTGGAAATCGTACGGGTCAATGGTGGGTTCCTGGAATATGCTTATTTATGGAAGCAGCATTTTCCTGATGGAAAAAATAAGTGGTAATAAAACCTTTAGCCGTACAGCAATGGCATTCGTTTTATATTTTACCGGCTTGTTTAACCTCATGTTCAATTGGGGACATCATATTTATACACTGCCTTCTGCCCATTATATACAATACATAAGTTATGCAGTAAGCATGACAGAACTTTTTATTTTTGGTCGTATTATTTTTCAATGGAAATCTACTGTAACCACAGCCCGTAAACATGTACATCATACCGCCTACAGGTTTTTACTGGCGGCCGATATATGGATCTTTTTAACATTATTGCTGGCGATCCTGATGTCGGTACCGGCAATAAATGTATATACACATGGTACGCACATTACGGTGGCACATACCATGGGTGCAACAATAGGCATCAATAGTTTTCTGATACTTGCCATTGCATTTGATATGCTGCATGATACCTGCATGCCTTTTTCACGTTATACAAAATGGTTGCAGCGTGGTAACTGGATAGCCAATATATCCCTGTTTGTTTTTTGGGTGTGCCTTATTGCCGCAGGTATATTGAAATCGAAATGGCAAATGAGTGATGTTAAAATACCTTTTAGTACAATGATGTTGCAACTCAGGCCTTTTTTTATTGTATTTTTTATTTCGGGGATAACACTTGTAACAGGATTGCTGCTCATCATTTATCCCCTGGTGAAAAACCAATTTGCCTGTCATCTTAAAATATCATTCCTAAAGCGTAAAGTACAGGAGCCCTCTCGTGTTTTAGTGGCAGACTGATTATTTAAATGTAAACAACATGTTAAGCGTTACTAAAATATTCTACTTCGAAATGGCCCATGCCATACATGGATATACAGGTGCATGTAAAAATATACATGGACATTCCTATGAACTGCATGTTAGTGTAGCTTCCAATAAAATATACGAAGGATATTTTCCTGCTCCGGGCTTTGTGATTGATTTTAAGGAATTAAAGAAAACAGTTACCAGCGCAATTATTGAAAATCTTGATCACAAATTGATCTTATCCCGTAATTTCCTGTCAGCAAATTCTTCCTTTTCAACACAGGATAATCTGGTTACCTGGGAAGAAGAACCTACTGCAGAAAACCTGCTGGTATTTATATCACAAAAACTTTTCAACATTTTTCCTGCAGAAATAAAACTGGTCAAATTAAAATTATATGAAACAAAAGATTCTTATGCTGAATGGACAGCTTGACCTTATAAATAATTAAAACAGTTTATTAAAAATTAATGTAGTTTCAACTTTAATAATTTATATGTTTTCAAAAGCAACAGAATATGCAATCAGGGCTACCATCTTTATAGCCCAAAAAAGTTCAGAAGAGAATAAACTGGGCATTGCTGAAATATCCAGGGCCATTGATTCTCCAAGATCATTTACAGCTAAAATTATGCAGCTACTTACAAAAGACAACAAAGTTGTCAGTTCAGTTCGTGGGCCACACGGAGGATTTTTCCTTTCTGCCAAAGCAAAAAAATTACCGGTACGCTCAATACTTGTAGCCATGGGCGAAGAGGCAATACTGGAAAAATGTGTAATGGGATTAAAGTTGTGTTCTGAAGTTCAGCCCTGCCCTATGCATGCCCAGTACAAGGTTATTAAAAAAGAATTGATTAGCTTATTCACCGCAAAGACTATCCAGGAACTGGCTGCCGAAATTAAAGATGGTGTAGTTTATATTAAAAATAAGTAAACCCAGATCTTTCGTTGAAGACCAGAAAAAGAAAAACGGGAACCTTCAAAATTTAATTGAAAATTCCCGTCCTGTATCGGGGAGCAGACTTGAACTGCCGACCTTCGG
>JBBSJI010000068.1:0-14988 GCA_038257425.1 Chitinophagales bacterium | reverse complement strand
CCTGCAGGAATTTCCCGGATGGCTGTACGTGGATTTTTTGAATCAAAATTTTTGTCGAGCCAACGGTTAAAAGCCATGGCGGCGGAACGGGCGAAGATCATGCAAAAGATGACCAGAAAAAATTTAAGAAGGGTTGTTTGCCAGACTACAAAATTTGTTATATCATGTCCCCAGCCTATTGTTTTATTTAAATTAGATTGACCAGTATATAATCCTGTAGGAGATTTCAGTCCCAAAAAAAATCCAATCAATGCAAAAGGCATTGCAAATATGGTATGCGAAAATTTTACGAGAGATAGGTATTTTTTTATGCCAGCCATTTAAAATTCAACATTTAAAATTCAAAATAATCTTCTTCTTACAATTTCCCACAGCACCACGCCGGCGGCTGTTGCAATATTCAATGAATGTTTCATGCCCAATTGTGGTATTTCAATGCAACCATCACATTGTAAAATGGTTTCCTGCTCAACACCTGTTACTTCATTACCAAAAATAACAGCAATTTTTTCGGTTGGTTCAAATTTAATTTTTTGCAGCATCAGGCTGTTTACAGCTTGTTCAATAGCATAAACCTTATAACCATTTTCTTTTAACATTTTGATAGATTCAGTTGCATTGATAAAATGTTTCCATGCTACAGATTCTTCTGCACCCAATGCTGTCTTTTTTATTTCTTTATGTGGGGGAACGCAGGTATAACCGGTTATATAAATGGCTTCAAGTAAAAAAGCATCTGCCGTGCGGAACACGCTGCCTACATTGTAAGCACTACGTATGTTTTCCAATACCACAATAACAGGTGTTTTATCAGAGCGTTTAAATTCCTCAACGGTTTTGCGGTTGAGTTCGTCCATCGAAAGTTTTATGTTGGTAGTTGCCAAAGATTATTTTTTTGATTTTGCCACTGAGGCACAGAAGCACAGAAAAATATGATGAATTTATTGCGATGAATAATGGTATGCGGTACAAGTGAGTGACACAACCATGTTCAATAATGTGGCAAAGGCTTGTCCCAAAAAAAATCAAAACATACTCTTCGCTTCAATCTCCTCAATAATTAGTTCCTCCGCCAGTTGGCGGAGGCGGAGGTGGCTTAAATCATCTCTCCCTGCATGATTGTCGTTTTTGCATTAGCTTTTTTTTCGCCAAACTCTTTTGCAGCTTTTATAAAATGTACAAATATGGGTTGAGGATTTTCTACCGTACTTTTTAATTCAGGGTGATATTGCACGCCGATAAAGAAAGGATGATCTTTTAATTCCACGATCTCAACCAAACCCGTTGCCGGGTTTTTACCACTGGGTATTAAGCCGGATTTTTCAAAATCGGATATATAGTTGTTATTGAATTCCCAGCGGTGGCGATGGCGCTCACTTATTTGTGTAGTACCATAAATTTTATGGGCAAGACTTCCTTCAATGATTTCGCAGGGGTAAGCACCCAGGCGCATGGTGCCACCAAGGTTCACAATATTTTTCTGCTCTTCCATCAGGTCAATTACCGGGTGGGTTGTTGTTTTATCCATTTCAGTTGAATGGGCATCGGCCCAACCTAACACATTTCTTGCATGTTCAATAACGGCCATCTGCATACCCAAACAAATTCCAAAGAAAGGCAGCTTATTTTCTCTTGCATGCTTTACTGCAATGATCTTTCCTTCTACACCACGGTTACCAAAACCGGGAGCAACAAGCAAGCCATCCAGGTCTTTTAATTTTTCCTTTACATTTTCATCGGTTATAAATTCACTGTGTACATTTACGATCTGCACTTTACATTCGTTAATGGCACCGGCATGAATAAATGATTCAAGAATTGATTTATAAGCATCCTGCAACTCAATATATTTACCAATAAGGCCAATGGTAACTTTACTTTGCGGGTATTTAAGTTTATCTAAAAATGCACGCCACTTGGTAAGTTCGGGTGCTGCATAACCATTGATCTGTAATTTTTTAAGCACGATCACATCCAAACCTTCCTGAAGCATTTTAAGCGGCACTTCATAAATAGTGCTGGCATCCATGGCTTCAATAACCGCATTGGGTTTTACATTACAGAATAGTGCTATCTTTTTCTTTAACTCATCATTCAATGGATGCTCGGTACGGCAAACAATTACGTTAGGATGAACACCTTCCTGGCTAAGCAGGCGAACACTATGCTGGGTGGGTTTTGTTTTTAATTCCTTTGCTGCTTTTAAATAGGGGATAAGGGTAAGATGCACCACCATACAATCTTCTTCGGGCAGCTCCCATTGTATCTGCCTAACAGCTTCCACAAAGGGTAAGCTTTCAATATCACCAACGGTACCACCAATTTCTGTAATTATAATATCATATTTGCCGCCCTTGCCCAAAAGCAACATGCGGTTCTTGATCTCATCGGTAATATGCGGAATAACCTGTACGGTTTTACCCAGGTAATCGCCGGCTCTTTCTTTGCTGATAACTGTCTGGTAAATGCGGCCTGTAGTTACATTATTGGCCTGTGATGTTGGCGTGTTTAAAAAACGTTCGTAATGGCCAAGGTCAAGATCGGTTTCGGCGCCATCATCGGTAACATAGCATTCACCATGTTCATAGGGATTTAAAGTGCCGGGGTCGATGTTGATGTAGGGGTCAAATTTTTGTATGGTTACCTTTAAACCCCTTGCCTGCAGTAATTTTGCAAGAGAGGCGGCGATGATGCCTTTACCTAATGAGGAAGTAACACCACCGGTTACAAAAATATACTTAGCCATAAAAAAAAGTTTGCCAACCCATCCCTTATTTTTCGGGAGGCCGGTTGCCGTTAATAAATATGACCAGAAAGTTTTGAGATAAATCTTGGAGGTCATGCAAAGATATGGGGAATATTTGGGCGGAGGAAATTTGGGAGTTCTTTTTTAGATCTATATAAAAAAATGTAGAGTAATATAGAAAAAATTAATATTTTCATGCGGGGTTGTGTTATTAAATTTTAATCCTGATGAAAAAGATTGTATTTGTATTGTTTATTCTACCAATAAAGTTATTCCCTCAAAGCACATCCATAGATACTAAAGATCCTGCAAATCTGGATAGTGTTGTTTATAGTTTGAGATCTAAGACTTTAGCACCAAGCGATATTATTTTGCCATTTAAAAGTATTGAGGTAATTGATGCACGCTACGATACAAGTAAGATTGGATTTACTTTTAACCGAAACAACAGGTTTCTGGTTTTTTCGGATTTTAAAAAAATGAAGATAAACGGGGGAGTTGCAAAAGGAATAGAAGATTATTACAATGATTATTACCAGTTATGTTTAAGTAAATCCAGTGATAAATTATTGATAGTGTTAAAGAAGCTTTGGGTAGACAACCTCCCGAGCCGTGAATTTGCCAGTATAAGAAATAAGGGTTCAGCAAGTTCTTTACAGGATATCCATATTAAGTTTGAATATTACCTGCATAGAAGCAATGATTACTTTCCCTTGGCAAGAATAGATACACTTCACCAGTTAACTGAAGAAAATCAAAATGCTGAAGACTGGAAGTTAACTAAGAACAGCATGGCCTTTTTTTATTATTCGCTAAAAGCTGTTATCGAAAAGTATGATTTTAAGAATATGATTAATGATGTAACCGGCAAAAAAAAATTAAGTATAGCTGAAATTGATTCTTTTAATGCAAAACGATTCAGGCTTCCTGTGCTTATCAGCATAAGGTACAATGAAGGCTTATACAGGAATGTCCAGGAATTCATTAAAAATGAACCGTCAATTAAAGAATACAAGGTTGATAAAAAGGGAAAGATCCCTTTCAATAAAGATGCAAAAGATTTAGATTATTGGGCATTTGCGGACAGCAATGGGCTTCATTTAACCTCTTCAAAAAAAGTGGACCTCTTTCGTGTAGGGAACACTTTTGAATTTTTCACCTATGCTGATTTTTATAGTTCCAAAGGCATAGCTTTACAGCTTGCAGGTACAGCTATAAATCAAGTTTATTTTGATGATAGGCTTAGAATTAACGTCCTCCCAATTCCAGGTTCGTTTAAGCAGGATGTAAAAAACTATCCACGACAAATTGATATGGAAACAGGCGAGATCTACTAATAAAACTCATTCTTCGCCAAATAATTCCTCACATAATCACCTACACCATCCTCCAGCGAATAAAAATCTTTTGTATAACCGACAGCTTTTAACTTATCCATATTGGCTTCGGTGAAATACTGGTATTTATCCCTGATATCTTCGGGTATATCAATGTATGCAATATCAGGTTGCAGATCCAAGCCTGTAAAAGTAGATCTTACGAGGTCGTTGAATGACCTGGCTTTTCCTGTGCCTAAATTGTAAATGCCCGAGGTGAATGGTGAGTGGTGAGTGGTGAGGTGAGAACCTGCATGCACAAGCTCCTCACTCACGACTGTCGACTCACGACTGACGTTTTCCATCAACCAGTAACAAACAGCAATTACATCTTTTACATAAATAAAATCACGGAGCTGTTCACCGTTTTCATAGCCATCTTTATGGGAGCGGAAAAGATTTACTTTCCCTTTTTCTTTTATCTGCCTGAATGAATGAAATATTACACTGGCCATTCTTGCTTTGTGATATTCATTGGGTCCATAAACATTAAAGAATTTTAAGCCGGCCCAGAATGGAGGATGGTCTTCCTGGTGCAGCACCCATTTATCGAATTCATTCTTTGAAATACCATATGGATTTAAAGGATGGAGCTGTTCAATTATTTCATGGCTGTCATCATAACCCAGTTCACCCTCGCCGTAAGTAGCAGCGGAGGATGCATATACAAGCGGGATATTATTAATGGTACACCAGTTCCATATCTTTTGAGAATACTCCACATTTAAATGCTGGTGAATGGAATAATCAAATTCAGTAGTATCGGTCCGGGCACCTAAATGAAAAACAAAATTAACCACGGGATTTTCTCTTTGTACCCAATTAAAGAAATCTTCCCGCTCTACCTTTATTAAATACTTTTTATGCAGGAGATTCAATTCTTTTTCTGCATCATTGAATTCATCAACTAATATTAAATTTTCAAATCCCTGTTTGTTCAAATAGCTCACCATGCAGGATCCGATGAATCCTGCTGCGCCGGTAACTACTATAGCCTCCCCAAACCCCTCCGAAGGAGGGGCTTTTGACTCTGATTCTTTATAGTTATTTTCATTACTCATTGGTTCATCTTTACTTTAGATAACAGCCAAAGCATGTTCACTCTCATGGCCGGCTAACAGGTTTGCAATAGCATTTTCATATTTCTCTTTCCAATCATTTACTGTTCCCCAATCTTCTCCATTAATTTTTATTTTACCTGAAGTAACTTTTCCAAGGTAAGTAACGGTCATTTCCATTTTTTCCAACAGCATATTAAAGTCATTTCTGTTTTCTTTGGAAACAGAAACTACAACCCTGCTTTGACTCTCACCAAACCAGTAAGCATCAGACCTCACCCCCAACCCCTCTCCCCCGAAATTATCGGGGTCTGCCACAAGGGAGAGGGGGGCTCCCCCCACTTCAAATCCAAGATTGCGGTTAAAACAGCTTTCAATCAGCGTTACAAACAATCCGCCTTCGCTCACATCATGTGCCGAGTTTACCAGTTTTTTATGGATCATTTTTTTTACTTCATGCTGCACTTCAAATTCTTCATCAATATCAAAATGCGGACAAGGAGAAAATTCTACACCGTGAATTTTATGCAGGTATTCTGATGAGTTGATATCGTTACGTTGAGTGCCTACCAAATAAATCTCGTCATCTTCCTGTTTAAAATCCATCGTCATTTTATCATTCACATTTTCCAGTAAACCTACCATACCAATTGTTGGTGTTGGATACACAGCACCATCGGGCCCCTGGTTGTAAAAACTTACGTTACCACCTGTAACTGGCGTATCAAATTTTACACAGGCTTCACCCATACCTTTAATGGCATGTACAAACTGGTAATACACTTCAGGGTCAAATGGGTTACCAAAATTTAAACAGTTGGTAACGCCCAGCGGCTGGCCGCCACTGCAAACTATATTTCTTGCAGCTTCCGCAACAGCAATCATAGCGCCCTTGTATGGATCGGCAAAAACATAGCGGCTATTACAATCCGTTGTTAAAGCCAATGCCTTGTTTGTTGGTTTGGCTAAAACGATTGCAGCATCACTTGGGGCATTGGTGCTGGCATTGCCGGTGCCTACCATGCTGTCGTATTGCACGTAGATCCATTTTTTGCTGGCAATATTCGGTATCTGGATGATTTGTTCTGCAACAGATTTCAAATCTGTTGGTTCAGCAACGTTTGAAATATCAAATGCTTTTATCTTTTCAAAATATTTCGGTTCAGTGTAAGGCCTGTCATAAACAGGAGCACCGCCGCCTAACACCAATTCATAAGCCGGTAATTGTGCTTCCAGTTTTCCATCAACAAAGAAATTCAATATACCATCGTCAGTTACTTCACCAATCTCGCTGCAGGGCAGGTCCCATTTTTTAAATACATCCAGTACCAGTTGTTCTTTTCCTTTTTCAGCAACAAGCAACATGCGTTCCTGGCTTTCGCTTAGCAACAGTTCCCATGGCTTCATATCTTTTTGGCGGGTAGGTACCTTATCCAGGTCTATTCGCATGCCTGATTTTCCTTTAGCACTCATTTCAGATGTTGAACAGATGATGCCGGCTGCTCCCATATCCTGCATACCTACAACAGCACCGGTCTGTATAACTTCCAGGCAGGCTTCCAGTAATTTCTTTTCCTGGAAGGGATCACCAACCTGAACAGCAGGCAGGTCTTCGGCGCTATCTGCTGTAATATCTGCCGATGCAAAGCTTGCACCGCCAATACCATCCTTACCCGTTGCACTGCCTACAAAGAAAACAGGATTGCCTTTTCCTTCTGCGGTAGCAGAAACTGTTTCCCCATTTTTTAAAATACCAACACTCATAGCATTCACCAAAGGGTTGGTATGATAACATGCCTCAAAATAAACTTCGCCGCCAACAGTGGGTACACCAAAACAGTTGCCGTAATGGCCGATGCCATGTACCACACCAGCCAATAAATGTTGTGTTTTCGCTTCGGTTAATTTTCCAAAGCGTAAAGAATTTAAAGAAGCGATGGGTCTTGCACCCATGGTAAAAATATCACGGTTAATACCGCCAACACCCGTAGCTGCACCCTGGAAGGGCTCGATAGCCGAAGGGTGATTATGAGATTCAATTTTAAAAACTACACCATAGCCATCGCCAATATCCATAAGCCCTGCATTCTCTTCACCGGCTTTTACCAGCATTTTTTTTCCATCACGGGGTAAGGTTTTAAGCCACTTGATGGAATTTTTATAACTGCAGTGTTCACTCCACATGGCGCTGAAAGAACAGAGTTCATTAAAGTTCGGCGTGCGGCCCAGTTTTTCTTTTATCAGTTCAAATTCTTCGGCTGTTAATCTTAGTTGCTCGGCAGTTTTTGCTGTTATTTCCATAAAAGTTAATGAGAAAATGTGATGAGTTGCAAAGGTACGCAACTGCTGACTTTTATCCTGATGAGTAAAGCAAATATTTTAACTATCTTCCCACACCAAAATTGCAGACTTTGAATTACCTGTTATTTGTTGTTTACCTTATTGTTTTATGCTGGCTGCTCTTGCGTATTCCGTTCCTTAAAAATGCAGGAATAAACAGCAAGGTTTTAGTGGGACTGTTCCTAATTAAGATCATTGCCGGTATTGTCATTGGCTGGATATCGATACATATTTACGGGCCCGGAAATGATTACTGGGACTTTAATGATTATGCCCGTGAAGAATACCAGCTTTTATTAACAAGCCCCGGTAAGTATTTTACCAATCTTTTTACTTCCGATTATGGAGATGGATATTCAGGGGTTTTTAATTCCTATAATTCTTACTGGAACGACCTGCGGGGTAATATTATCATCAAGCTTGTTTCAGTATTTAATATTTTCAGCCGGGGAGATTATTATATCAACAGTTTGTTCTTCAATTTTATCATTTTCTTTGGGCATGTGATCTTGTACAGGTTATTTAGCAAGATATACCCAGGTAAGAATATCCTTGTTATCATCGGTTGTTTCCTGTTGCCCTCAACTTTATACTTTTCATCGGGCATTCATAAAGATGGGATAGTATTCCTGTTACTTGCTATTGTTATTTACTGTGTTTACCAGTCTCTGGCAAAAATCAGTTTTAATGTTAAGCGGGTATTGCTGATAGCATTCAGCCTTATACTTTTGTTTTTAATAAGGAATGTAATTTTCCTGGTATTATTACCTGCTCTTTTTGCATGGATATTGGCCGCTAAAACCCGCAGGCCATCCATTGCCATTTTTGGGGTTGTTTATCTTTTAAGTGCAGTCTTATTTTTTAGCATTCAAGCAATGACCAGTAAGCTTGAACCCATGCAGCTAGTCATAAAAAAACAAACAGAATACCTGGAACTTACCGGTGCTGCTACACAAATAAAACTTACTCCGCTGCAACCCGGTTTTAAAAGTTTTGCCATGAATGCGCCGGAAGCTATGAATCATAGTTTATTGCGGCCCTACTTATGGGAAATGCCGGTGGCATCAATTTTACCGTTAAGTATCGAGTTATTCCTATACCAGCTCCTGTGCCTCTTACTTATTTTTTTCAGGAAAAAGAAAGGGACATTTCGGGATAAGGACCTGTTGCTTTTTGTCATATTCTTTACGGTCTGTGTTTTTCTTTTGATCGGGTACATTGTACCCAACCTGGGCTCATTGGTTAGGTACCGTAGCTTATATCTTCCCCTGCTAATAACCCCTGTTTTATGCTGGATTGATTGGAATAAAATCACTGGCATATTTAAAATTACAAAAAATAATATGTGAATTATTTTTCCACATTCTGCATTTTTTTGAGGGTATAACCTTAAAATTTATTGGTTTATAAATCTAATTAGTGTTTTTTTGTGCCTTAAAACGCAAAAAAATGGAATCTTTAAGATTTAAAGCATTAAATAATTTAAGTAACGGACTTTCAAAAGTTAAGGTTGAAGGCTCTCAAAAGATCACCGAGATCTTCAATGAGAATGTATTTACCCTCAATGTTGCCCGTAAATATTTAAGCGACGAAGCTTATAAAAGCCTAGCGGCATCAACAAAAGGCGGCAAAAAAATTGACCGCAACATGGGTGCTCATATTGCCAATGGCATGCGGGTATGGGCCGAAAGCAAAGGCGTTACCCATTTTACACACTGGTTCCAGCCGTTAACTGGTTTATCAGCGGAAAAGCATGATTCCTTTTTTACACTTAAATCTGATGGCTCACCCATTGAAGAGTTTGAAGCTGCAACCTTAATCCAACAGGAGCCGGACGCATCTTCATTTCCCAGTGGTGGCTTAAGAGCAACTTTTGAAGCCCGGGGTTATACTGCATGGGATCCTTCTTCTCCTGCCTTTATCATGGAAATAGGACAGGGAAAGACCTTGTGCATTCCTACCATCTTCGTTTCTTACACCGGAGAATCTCTTGATACAAAAACACCGTTGCTGAAAGCATTGGTTGCATTGGATAAAGCAGCAACAGATGTTTGCCAGTATTTTGATAAGAATGTTACCAAGGTTACTGCAACCTTAGGTTGGGAGCAGGAATACTTTGTAATTGATGCCGGTTTGGCAAATACACGTCCGGATCTTTTATTGACTGGCCGTACTGTTTTTGGTCATGCGCCTGCAAAAGGACAGCAGCTCGATGATCATTATTTTGGTGCAATACCGGAGAGGGTTTATGCTTTCATGCGTGATTTTGAGCAGGAGAGTTACAAGCTCGGTATTCCCATCCGCACCCGTCATAATGAAGTGGCGCCTGCACAGTTTGAGTGTGCACCCATTTTTGAAGAAACAAATCTTGCAGTTGATCACAATACTTTGCTGATGGATATTATGGACCGTGTTGCAAGGCGCCATGGTTTAAAATGTTTGTTGCACGAAAAACCATTTGCAGGTATCAACGGAAGCGGTAAGCATAACAACTGGAGTATGGCAACAGATACCGGTGTTAACTTACTGGCACCTGGTAAAACGCCAAAGACCAACCTGATGTTCCTTGCATTTTTTGTGAACTCGATCAAAGCAGTATATGATTATGCCGACCTGTTAAGAGCATCTATTGCCAGCGCAGGAAATGATCATCGCCTCGGCGCCAATGAAGCACCACCTGCAATCATCTCTATTTTTATTGGTAAATACCTTACTGAAGTTTTAAACCAGGTAGAGAGCAGGGTTTCCGGAAAATTTGATGAACAGGATGAAGCTATGCTGAAACTCGATATTCATAAAAGTATTCCTGAGCTGATGCTTGATAATACAGACCGCAACCGTACATCTCCATTTGCATTTACAGGCAATAAATTTGAGTTCCGGGCAGTAGGTTCATCTGCAAATTGCGCCAATGCTATGACGGCGCTCAATGCGATCATGGCTGATACTCTGAAAAGTTTCAAAGCAGATGTGGATGGCCTGATCGAAAAAGGGGAGAAGAAAGAAGTGGCCATCATGCAGATCATTCAGAAATATATTGTAGAGAGTAAATCAATTTTATTTGAAGGTGACGGTTATAGCGAAGAGTGGGAAAAAGAAGCTGCAAAGCGTGGATTACCGAATGTAAAAACAACCCCATTGGCTTTGGATGCTTATGTAACTGATAAGGTAAAGCATCTCTTTCACAGTAATGAAATATACAACCATGCTGAGTTGGAAGCACGCCACGAGATCATGCTGGAAGCTTACATTAAAAAAGTACAGATCGAAGCAAGGGTAATGGGCGACCTGGCAACTACCTTCATTTTGCCATCTGCAGTTAAGTACCAGAACGTATTGATCAAAAATATAGTTGGTTTAAAAGAGGCAGGACTTCCTGCAAAAACATATGCCAATCAAAAGCAGGTGCTGGAAGCGATCAGTGAGCATATCAATATTATCAGCGATAATGTGGAGAAGATGATTGAAGAGAGAAAGAAAGCCAATGAAATTAAAGATACCAGGACGATGGCCATTGCGTATTGTGATGAGGTAAAGGGAAAATACTTTGATATCATCCGCTATCATGTAGATAAGCTGGAATTACTGGTAGATGATGCCTGCTGGCTGTTGCCTAAATACAGGGAACTGCTTTTTTTAAGATAATTTTCTCTAACCCCCAATACTTGTCCTACAAAGACACTATTAGCACAAAGGAAATATTCAAACTTTGTGTACTCTGTGACTTTGTGGGATTTTTTTTTGTTTTTATTAAGATGAGATTAAACTTGTGGCTTAAAATAATATCTATTTTACAGAAAATTTAAACACATGAAATATCCTGCTATTATAATGCTGCTTGTTTTGGGTTCACTATCCTCCACAGCCCAGGTAGAAAGAAAGACCCAAAGTGTAAAACCTGATAGTACAAATGCTACTACTGTAAAAAATAAGAACGATAAGCAAAGCCAGAAAGACAGGCTGAAAGACCTTGATCTTACCAGGGAGCAGAAAGCAAAAGTAAAAGAGATACGCCAGGCAGGTAAAGCTGCAAAAGATGCCATTGAAAATAATGCAGATCTGGCTGAAGCCGATAAGAAAAAACAATTACGCAACCTGCAAAGGGAGCAGGCTCAGAAGATACAAGCTATATTAACCGAAGAGCAAAAAGTAAAATTCAAAGCCTCTAAAGAAAACAATCCATAAAATTTTATTTGCAGGGTAAGCATCAGTCACTTATCGCTGTGCAGTAAGGTTGAGCAACGGAAGCCGTTCATTTTTTGAGCGGCTTTTTCTTTGTTTTAAAAGATTGATAAAACTTATTTTTGTTCTATGAGTGTAGTATTATAGGCAAAAAAAATTGTCAAAAAATGGAATTTACAAAAGAAGATGAAATTATTTTTGAAAAATTTTTCATTTTAAAAGAAAAAAGACAATTTCGAAGAGCATTAAAGCTGTTAGATAGCTTAGAAGATAAGTATAAAGATAGTAGTGTAATTCATAGTCTCTATGGTTTATCATACTTTGAATTGAAAGATTTTAAAAATAGTGTAAAGCATTATAGTAAAGTGATAGCCATAAAACCAGCTTCAGAATTGGCTTCGTTAGCCTTATACGTTTCTTTAGTGCAAATTGGAGAAACCAGGAAAGCTTTAAATGAATTATATAGATATACTGAGACTTACGAACCCAAATTATTTATGGTAACAATAAAAGAATTGATGGAGGAGAATATGGATGGTATAGGTTTTAAAACTGATAGAAAAAAAATTGAAAATTTATATAAGAAATGGATGCCTATTGAAACTCAAATTGCTTATAAATGATATAATCTTTTCAATTAAATTTGTTTAATGAGTATAATCTTCACTTACCATAATCTTTACAACTTCTCAAAAAATATTTTTTTAAAAATAGGCTGCAGCGATACAGATGCTGAAACAGCAACTACATCATTACTCTCAGCCGACCTGCGTGGTGTTGACAGTCATGGTGTGGCCCGCCTTAGTGGATACATACGCCTGTGGGAAGCAGAACGTATTAATGCAAAACCGGCAATTAAAATTGTACATGAAACACCTTCAACTGCTGTTGTTGATGGCGACAAAGGTTTGGGTTTAGTAGTTGCACCCTTTGCCATGCAGGTTGCTATTGATAAAGCAAGAGCAGTTGGTACAGGCTGGGTAAGCGTTAAGAACAGTAATCATTTTGGTATTGCAGGCCATCATGCCATGATGGCTTTGAAAGAAGATATGATCGGCATTGCCATGACGAATGCTTCTGCACTGGTTGCACCAACTTTTTCTAAGGAAAGAATGCTGGGCACAAATCCTATTGCGGTTGCGATACCGGCAGGCAGCCAACCTCCATTTGTTGCTGACTTTGCAACTACCACTGCGGCCAATGGTAAACTGGAGATCCTGCAAAGAAAAAATATGGAAACACCAACAGGCTGGGTATTAACTAAAGATGGAGAGCCTTCCACCAATGCAGGAGAGATGCAACAGGGTGGTTTGCTGTTACCGCTTGGGGGTGATAAAGAACATGGCAGTCATAAGGGTTATGCATTGGGTGCCATTGTTGATATTTTTTCAGGCATACTTAGCGGTGCTAATTACGGCCCTTGGGTGCCGCCTTTTCCTGCATACATTCCCATGCCGGAGAATATGCCGGGCGAAGGCATTGGCCATTTTTTTGGCGCCATGCGTATTGATGCATTTCGAAAAGCAGATGAATTTAAAGAACATATGGACTTCTGGATAGAACGTTTCCGTTCTTCAAAAACAATTGCCGGTCATGAAAAAGTACTCATCCCCGGCGACCCTGAAAGAGAAATGGAAGTTGAAAGAATGGCAAACGGTATTCCTTTACTGCCCGTTGTTGTAGCTGATCTGAAAGCTTTAGGTAATAAGTTTAATGTTGCCTTTTAGGGATTATGCCGATATACCCACCCTTGAGTACATTCAATTTCCTATCGGCATACTGCCATCTAAGATTTATAATTGAAAAGCCTATTTATAAATCTTGATGGCAGTATCTTTGCAACTCAAAATTTTTTAAGCAGTATGAAAGTAATGAAGTTTGGAGGAACCAGTGTGGGCAAGCCACAGCGAATGCAGGAAGTGGCAACATTGATAACCAAAGATGAGGAGCCAAAGATTGTAGTGCTTTCTGCATTAAGCGGTACCACCAATGCATTGGTTGAAATAAGCGAATCCCTGGCAAGGGGAGACAGGAGAGCAGCTAAGCAACAAATAGATGCTTTGCAGGTACACTACCAAAACTTTGTTGCAGAATTATTGGCTGATGAGACAAGCCGCAATAAAGCCAATGATATCCTGAATGAGCATTTTGAATTCCTGACCATCATTTTAAAGATATCCTTTAGCCAGGCATTAAATAAAGATATACTTGCCCAGGGAGAATTGCTCAGCACAAAATTATTCAGCATATACCTTGAAGAGAAAGGCATTGATCATGTGCTTTTACCTGCGCTTGATTTTATGACCATTGACAGTTACGATGAGCCGCAGGTGGGTACCATAAAAGTAAAACTGGCACAACTCCTGAATAAGAACAAGGATAAAAATATTTTCATCACTCAGGGATATATCAGCCGCAATGCCAAAGGTGAAGTAGATAATTTAAAAAGAGGTGGCAGTGATTACAGTGCTTCCTTAATTGCAGCAGCTATCAATGCCAGTGTTTGCGAAATATGGACCGATATTGACGGTATGCACAATAACGATCCAAGGGTTGTTGAAAAAACAAAAGCCATTGAGCAACTGAGTTTTGAAGAAGCAGCCGAGCTTGCTTATTTTGGCGCAAAGATCCTGCACCCGGCCAGCATCTGGCCTGCACAGTTCTTTAATGTGCCTGTTCGCCTGCTCAATACATTACAACCCGAAGCTAAGGGTACTTTAATTACTGAAAAAGCAGGGAGTGTTGGTGTTAAAGCTGTAGCTGCAAAGGATGGGATTACAGCCATCAGCATCAAGAGCAGCCGCATGTTGCTGGCTTATGGTTTCCTGCGCAAGGTTTTTGAAGTATTTGAAAAACACCGTACCTCTATTGATATGATCACCACATCAGAAGTTGCGGTATCTGTAACGATTGATGATGATGTGCATATGCCCGAAATATTAAAAGAGCTGGAAGCTTTTGGAACTGTAGAGATCGATACCAATCAAACCATAGTATCTATAGTAGGTAACGAAATAGCCGAAACAAAGGATGTGATGAAAAAGATATTTGATGCCTTGGAGCCTATACCTGTACGTATGGTAAGTTATGGCGGCAGCAGGCATAATGTATCATTATTAATTGCACGTTCCGATAAAGAAGAAACATTACGTTTGTTGAATAAGGGGTTGTTTGGATTGTAGAAGGATATTATAGTTGATAAAGTATATAAAGTTTGAAGTAAATAAAGTATATAAAGTAATGAGTTAAGTAAAGTTTAAAGTAAATAAAGTTATTCAATTCGAAT
>JBBSJI010000067.1:0-15154 GCA_038257425.1 Chitinophagales bacterium | reverse complement strand
TCCATTACCCTATATGATAATGGTGTGGTTGATGGAGACAGCATTACACTTATCTACAATGATTCGATACTTACCACCCATAAATTGCTTACAGAAAAACCCCTTACCTTTTATATTAAGATAGCACCGGGCAACAACCGTAATGAACTGGTGATGTACGCCGAAAATTTAGGCAGCATTCCACCAAACACTGCATTGATGGTTATCTACGATGGCAATAAAAGATATGAACTGAATATTAAAAGCACAGAAAAAACCAATGGTGCGGTTTCGTTTAAATTGCGGGAGTAATAAAACTCACATACTGAGTTTTTCAATATCATCTAAATCTTTATACCGACCAGATGCTGTTTTAGCTTTTATCAATGTGTTGATATGAACAACCCTTATTTGCAGTCCGTTCTCATCATAAATTTTACTGATTTTGTAGGCTTCGTTAAAATCACATCCTTTTACTTTTTTTAAAATTTCGATGCATACTGGTGGAGTACCGTAAGTAAACACATCCATCTCATCATTTAGTAAAAAATTTTCTTCACTAATATCGGAAGTCGGCAAACCAAAAGCCAGATAAGCTTTCAAAAGTTTTTTATGATTTTCGGCTGTTACATTAACCCAAACATCCATGTCGCCGGTTGATCTTCTGTAACCATTTAAAATAACCGCATAGCCACCCACCAGCAAATACTCAACCTCTTGCTTATTTAATGCATCAATAAAATCTCTGAAATCCTCATTGAAAATGTTAGGCATTATTTTGGATGTTTTCTTATGCTGACTAACCGTTTTTCCATTTTTACTGGGTTATAAGGATCCACACCGTGTACCATTGCACTAAGGTACCATCCCTGATTTAGTCTTTCAGACAGAGAAACAGATTTTTCAAAAACATTACTCCTTTCGGCCTCGGCAAATGTTTGCGCTTTAAAAACGGTTTTGTCTAACTTGTACATACCGTAAATTAATACTTTTTACTTTTGAAATTTTACTTTTTACTCACTTATGTATCTCACTCGTAAAATGAAATTCAATATCGGGGTTGTTCTGTATCTCGGTATTTAAAAACCACTCACTGTTGGCCAGGTAAACCAGGTGATTATCTTTATCCTCGGCAATATTGGCCTGTTTGTATTTGATAAAGTCTTCCAGCTTTTTAGGGTCTTTACTGGTTAACCAGCAGGCCTTAAAAAAGGGCAGGTTATTCATTTGTACCGATGCGCCATACTCCTGCAAAAGCCGGTATTGAATTACTTCAAACTGCAGTTCTCCCACACAGCCGATGATCTTCTTATTTCCTCCAAACTGGGTGAACAACTGGGCCACACCCTCATCTGTTAACTGCAACAGCCCCTTCTCCAACTGCTTGGTTTTCATAGGATCTTTGTTAACTACCTCTTTAAATATCTCAGGCGAAAAACTAGGTATACCAACAAAGAAAAAATCCTCACCTTCGGTCATGGTATCGCCAATTTTAAAGTTGCCGGTGTCAAACAGACCAACCACATCGCCAGGATAAGCATCTTCAATTACTTCCTTCTGGCGGGCCAAAAAACTATAGGGATTATTGAACCGAAGGTCTTTATCCATACGCACATGATGGTAGTAAGCGTTACGCTCAAACCTGCCGCTGCATACCCTTAAAAATGCAATCCGGTCACGGTGCTTGGGATCAAGATTGGCATGAATTTTAAAGATAAAACCGCTGAATTTATCTTCCTCCGGTTTTACGTCTCTTGTGGTGGTATGTCTTGGTCTTGGCGTTGGTGCAATGCGTATAAAAGTATCCAGCATTTCTTTAACACCAAAATTATTTACAGCACTACCGAAAAATACGGGGGCAGTTTTTCCGCTCAGGTAATCTGCTTCATGCAATTCGCCATACACACCGTCTATCAATTCCACATCTTCCCTTAAAGTAGCAGCATCTTTCTCTCCTATTTTTTTATCAAGTATTGCATCATTAAGATCCTTTATCTCCAATACATCTTCATCATTAGCTTTTGTACCTGCAGTAAATAAAACCAGGCTTTTTTTATGCAAGTCATATACCCCTTTAAAATCTTTACCGCTGTTAATAGGAACGGTCATGGGATGTAACTGTATCTTTAATTCGTTCTCAATTTCTTCCAGCAGGTCAAAGCGGTTCTTTCCATCCCTGTCCATTTTATTTATAAAAACAATCACCGGAGTGTTACGCATTGCAATAACTTCCATCAACCGCCTTGTCTGTGCTTCTACTCCATTCACACTGTCAATTACCAGCACCACACTGTCAACCGCGGTAAGGGTTCTGTAAGTATCTTCAGCAAAATCCTTGTGTCCCGGTGTATCCAATAAATTAATAAGATGGCCCTGGTATTCAAAAGTCATAACACTGGTTGCTACACTAATTCCACGCTGCCGTTCTATCTCCATAAAATCGCTGGTAGCATGCTTTTTAATCTTATTGCTTTTTACAGCACCGGCCGTTTGAATAGCGCCACCAAATAACAGGAACTTTTCTGTTAAGGTGGTTTTACCGGCATCGGGGTGAGAAATGATGGCGAATGTTTTGCGCTTGTTTATTTCGTTAAGATATTTCATGTGCACTAATTATACGAATTACACTGATTACACGAATTGGAGTAGTTCGATTTTTTGAGCCGCAAAGGTAAGGTATGAGGATGGATGAATAAAGTAGTTAAAGGATGAGGTAACCACTCATATATTTAACCCCCTTAATTAAAATGCAAGCCTTAATTTTGATTCATGCGTAAATCGCTTAATATCATCCGCAATTCATTAAAACTTACTTTCCAGGAACTGAGAGTTAATAAACTCCGCACGGCCTTAAGTCTTACCGGTGTTGCATTTGGTATTTTCTGCATTATTGGCGTTTTAGCTACGGTTAACAGCCTTGAACGGAATATACAGAACGAAGTAAAAAGCCTGGGCAGTAATACCATCTATATAGACAGGTGGGAATACACAGGTGGTTCGGATCAACCCATATGGAAATACAGGGCAAGGCCATCGGCTAAATATGAAGAAGCAGAAATGGTAAAAAAGCGGGCCGTACTACTGGATGATATCTCATTTTTAATGCAAGCCCGCAGCAGCATTTCCTATAAAGATGACCTGTTGGAAAATGCAAGTGTATATGGCATTATAGAAGCACAAATGACGATTCAGCCCCTGAGTTTTGATAAGGGCCGTTTTTTTTCCACTTCGGAATTTCATAATGGTACCAATGTTTGTTTAATTGGTTTTACCAATGCCGAACAATTATTCGGGAACACCGACAGGGCATTGGGAAAACATATAGACGTAAAAGGGAAAAAAGTGACCATTGTTGGTGTTATAAAAAAAGAAGGAAAGAATTTGATTGGTTGGGACTATGATAACTGTGTAATGCTGCCTTACAAATTCTGCAAACAGTTATTTGATGAAAAAAATTCTAATCCAATTTTAATAGCAAAAGGCAAAGAAGGGGTTACATCTGAAGCATTGATGGATGAGCTGAAAGGTATCATGCGCCAGATCAGAAGATTAAGCCCCTTGCAGGAAGATAACTTTTCGCTGAACAGTGTTGAAGCCATCAGCAAAGCCATTTCACAATCTTTTGTATTGATCAATATTGTGGGTTCTATCATTGGCGGTATTAGTCTAATCGTGGGTATGTTTGGCATTGCAAACATCATGTTTGTAACGGTGAGAGAAAGAACCAGTGTGATCGGTCTTAAAAAAGCAATAGGTGCTAAAAAGAGCAGTATCCTTTTTGAATTTTTAATGGAAGCTGCTTTACTTTGTATCATTGGAGGTGCATTCGGGTTATTTTTTGTGTATATACTTACACTTATTTTATCGGGGCCTTTAAATTTCCCGGTATTCATATCCTTACCCATGCTGGTAACCACAATTATCATTTGTATAACAGTAGGAATACTTGCAGGAATAATCCCGGCATCGCAGGCCGCCAAAATGGATCCGGTTGTTGCAATACGTTCAAAATAATTATGGGTTATGAATTATGAATTATTTTTGCACCCGCATTATAATTCAAAATTCAAAATTCAAAATTCAAAATTCAAAATTCAAAATTCAAAATTCAAAATTCAAAATTCAAAATTTGCCTATAACCATCCTTGCCATAGAATCTTCCTGCGATGAAACATCAGCATCCGTTTGTGTTGATGGTAAAATTTTATCGAACAGTATTGCCAACCAAACTGTGCATGAGCAGTACGGTGGCGTGGTGCCTGAACTAGCCAGCCGTGCCCATATGCAGAACATTGTACCTGTAGTGGATATTGCTTTACAAAAAGCCGGTTATGATATTTCATCCATGGATGCTATAGCTTTTACCCAGGCCCCAGGCCTGATAGGCTCTTTACTTGTGGGTGCACAATTTGCAAAATCACTGGCTCTGGCATTGAACAAACCGTTAATTGCTGTACATCATATGCAGGCGCATGTGCTGGCAAACCTTATTCCTGATAAGAAGCCTGCCTTCCCTTTTTTATGCCTAACAGTAAGCGGTGGGCACACACAAATAGTGCAATGCGACAGTCCTACTCAATTAAAAATAATTGGCGAAACCATTGATGATGCCGCTGGAGAAGCTTTTGATAAAACAGCAAAAATGTTGGGCCTACCTTATCCTGGCGGACCATTGGTAGATAAATATGCAGCCACCGGCGATCCAAAGCGTTTTAAATTTCCGGAGCCGCAGATACCTGGTTTTAATTTTAGTTTTTCCGGCTTAAAAACTTCTATCCTTTATTTTTTAAAGAATGCCGGTACCAGTAATTTATTTAAAGAAGAATTTTTAGCTGATGAAGAAACTCGTAAAAAATTTATTGATGAAAATTTAAACGATATCTGTGCATCTGTACAAGAGCGCATTGTAAGCATATTATTGAACAAGCTTAAAAAGGCTGCCATAGAAACAGGCATTACTGATATTTGCCTTGCTGGTGGCGTAAGTGCTAATAGCGGTCTACGCAAGGCTTTTGTTGCCATGGGAGAAAAAGAAAAATGGAGAACATTCATTCCTGCATTTGAATATTGTACCGACAATGCCGCCATGATTGCCATTACCGGCTATTACAAATATTTGGAAAACGATTTTTCTGCAATGGAAATAAGTCCTACTGCAAGGGCAGGTTGGTAAGCTTTATCACTATTTTTTTTATTTACTTTTTTTGCAATAAACATTTTTTTTTCACCTTAACTTGCAAGCAAAATTCCAGTTTCAGATTTTCCAATTGCTTATCATATCCTCCTATGGCCAATTCTTATTTCAAGTTCAAACAGTTTACCATTCACCAGCATAAATCTGCCATGAAGGTTTGTACCGATGCCTGTTTATTTGGTGCATTGGTTGCAGAAGAAAAACTCAATGACCAATCATGCCTTGACATTGGCACAGGCACTGGTTTGTTATCCCTGATGCTGGCCCAAAAAAATAAAGACATCAAAATAGATGCAGTTGAAATAGATGCTGCAACTGCAGAACAGGCTTTAGAGAACATCACTGCATCACCGTGGGGAGTTCATATACAGGTTCATCATATAGATATTTTAAATTTCAGTCCGAAAGAAAAATACGATTGGATAATTTCCAACCCACCTTTTTATGAAGGTGATCTTCAATCGCCTGATGCTGCAAAGAATAAAGCAAAGCATAATACCGCTCTTGATTTAACTCAGCTTTTAAATTTTGCAGATACCCACCTGGGTAAAAAGGGAATGCTTGCTGTATTGCTTCCTTACCAACGTGTGAATTATTTTGTTGAAGCAGCAGCAAAATCAGGATTGCATCTCAGCAGGCAAATATTAGTTAAGCAAACCATGAAACATAATTTTTTCAGGGGTTTCCTTTTTTTTGAAAGAAAAAAGAAAGAGGTTATGTACAGTGAACTTATCATTAAAGACACTTCACATAATTATACACCCGAATTTATTGCGCTTTTAAAAGATTATTATCTCTTTTTATAATTTAGAGTCTTCCATATTCTTTCATATAAGCATAAACTGGATTCAGCTGACCGCCATTTACAATAGTAGCATTATCTATAAGTTTACTGCCACCAATACGGATATCATCCAATACATATTTAATAAGCTGTTCCCCAAAATAACGGCTTGCATCCCTGGGCAGTTCATTGGGCAGATTACCAACTGCCATAACATCAACAGAACTTAAAAGATAAGGAGCTGTTCTTTCAAAGCTATACCTGTCAACCCCGTAAACAGGGTTTTCAATGGTACTGTCACCAAGATTACAAGGCACTGAGCCGTTGAGATCATCTGTAATATCAGCAATGGTTTGTATCCTGAAACCGGGACTCTTCATATCCTCCATTTCAAAAAGTCTTGGAATATTTTTTTCCCAGTAAATACCGTTTATTAAAATGTCTGTGTTTGAAACATACTCAATAAACCTGCAATTGTAATTTTCAGGATGGGCGTGAAAATCGTTCCGGTTATATTTTCCAGTTTCTTTATGAGCATAAAGATCTGCACCTTTTAAATGCACATACACCGGGTAAGCAAATTCCTTTTCTACATATTCATCAGGCTCCACCTCATGTATGCCCAGCAGGTTCATAATTTCCAGCACACCATGAGCTACCCGGCCAGAGCCAGTTACAGCAATTTTAATGTTGGGAAGTTTTAAACCAAAATACGTATGTATCAGTTTTTGGAAACTGTTTACCGAGCCAACCCTTGCCAATTTATAAGCGCCTGTACGGTTGCCAAAAGCCATCATACCATTGTGAGCACCTACTATTCCTGCAAAAAAACCAAAACCAATTATACGGGTTCCGTCATCATGCTCCAGGCACTCATAATCTATAAGCGTTATTTTCTTTTCCAGTATGGCTTTAAATAATTTTTGATTTGCAGGTTGTAGTTTTTTGGTATGGGAGAAGAACATATAGCTCTTGCCATCCAACAGCATATCCACCGGTACTTCCTTTATGCCCAGCATTAAATTACAGCCGCTCATATCTTCCTGTACGGCTACTCCTGCCCTTTCATACTCCACATCCGTATAGCAACGTTTTGGAGCATGCTGGGCAATCACTTTTACATCATCAAAATTCTTATGCAGCCATTTACATTGTGCAGGGGTTAGCGCCACCCGGTTATCCTGTGGTATCTTTCCTTCTCTTATCAGTCCAATTGTTAGCATCGATCATTAATTATGCGGCAATTTACATTTTAGATTTTATATACAAGGCTCTACTTGTGCTGCAAAGCAATTATTATGCTACTGGCTATATTTATTTTTAAGTACCTGAAATTTGAACCACATAGAACATAGAAACATAGGCCTTCACATAGTCTATGTGTTTTCTATTGTACTTTATGTTTCTATGTGGTTCAAAACTGATTTACTCCACTAATTCCTTTTTTGCTCATTCAATAATGAGTGAATCTGTACATTTGTAACATGAATTATTTTGAATTATTTGAAATGCCCGTATCTTTTAAAATAGATAAGGGTAACCTTGCAAAAAAATATTTTGAGCTGCAAAAAAAATATCACCCTGATTTTTTTGCAAAGGCAAATGAGCAGGAGCAGGAGGAAGCCCTGGAAAGATCCTCTCAACTGAACAAGGCTTTAAAAATTTTTAAGAACGAAGATGAAACCATTAAATATATGCTGCAGTTGAAACAACTGCTTGAAGAAGAAGAAAAATACCAGCTACCTGCTGCTTTTTTAATGGAGATGATGGAACTGAATGAAGACCTATCTGAAAACTCAGCCCAACAGATACAGGAACTGGAAGATGAGCTTTACAAAGAAGTGCAGCACATTATTGAAAATTATGATAATGAAACCGTATCTACTGCTGATCTTTTAAAACTGAAAGAATATTATTACAAGAAAAAATACCTGCAGCGTATTTTGGACAGATTGGAGGGATGATGTAATATTGCAGCCCTGTTGAATGTTAATGGTTTAAAGTTATTAGTTAATGGTTGAGTGCGTGATATTTGATAAACTCTTCAAATATTAAACTCCCCAACTTTTAACCTTTAACAATTAACTTTTACTCCGAGCAGCCCATGTGGCGGAATTGGTAGACGCAGCAGACTCAAAATCTGCCATTCGCAAGGGTGTGAAGGTTCGATTCCTTTCGTGGGCACGGGCTAAAACCTTCTCAATTTTTTGAGGAGGTTTTTTACTTTCCTATTACTTATACCAGACCCGGAATTGTTCATATCAGTAAAAATCCCGCCATATTTGAGTATAAGATTCAATAGAGTGAAAATCAATAAAAAATAAGCATGAGATTTATAAGGAAATCGCTATTTTCAGTTTTATTTTTAAAAAAAATAAATACCCTATCTCTTTTTAAACTCTACAAATAAAACATCTGCTTTATGAAAAAAATTAGCCATTTATGCATTGCCTTCTTTTTAATAGTTGCAACCACAACCTGCCTTAGCCTTTTTACCGGATGCGGTGAAAATAAGCAGGGCGAAAAGTTAGAAGAAGAATATGATAAATATGATCGCCCCGATAAAGCACTCGAATTTGAGATAGAACGTACAAGGGATTTAACAACAGGAAAAGTGCCAATGGGAAAACTGTGGGAAGCTATTAAACAAACCGAGCTATCAAAAAATGCTGCATCAAACCTTATATCGGCGTTATCATGGAATGAAAGGGGCCCTGATGGTGATTTTACAATAGGTGGCAATCCCCGTCCTCCGGGCCAACAAACATCCGGCAGAATCAGGGCTTCCATGATTGATTCCCTGGACCCAACACATAACACTGTTTGGGTTGCAGGAGTTGATGGCGGTGTATGGAAAACAACAAATATTAATAACAGCCCTGCTAACTGGACTTTAGTAAATGATTTTTTAGCTAACCTGGCTGTATCTGCAATATGCCAGGATCCCCGGGCCGGATTTCAAAATATTATGTATTTCTGTACCGGTGAGTCATTTGGCAACGCCGATGCAGTTAGAGGTATAGGTGTTTTTAAAAGTACTGATGCAGGTGTTACCTGGAATCTTTTGCCCAGTTCCACTTCATACATTAACGGCACAAGAATATTGTGCGATTACCAGGGAAATGTTTACCTGGGCACACGTAATACCGGTTTAGTACGGTCAACTGATGGAGGTGCCAGCTGGACAACTATTACACCAGCCGGTATTGGTTCCAGCGTATGCGACCTTAAAATCAGTTCTACCTCACAACCCGGAAGATTACACGTTACTACCGGTATCTTCAGCCAAGCGGGCTACAGTTATACCGATATACCTTCAACAGTTACATCAGGTTCGGGTTGGACTGCAGCAACAACACCTTATACAACTTTTAACCAGAGAACAGAACTGGGTATAAGTGGAAATGTACTTTATGCATGCCCTGATAATGGCAGCCACCAGGTACCCACAATCTGGAAATCAACAGATGGTGGAGCAAACTGGGCAGCAATCGCTTCACAACCCAATGGCGGTGGCTGGGCCAGTGGTCAGGGTTGGTACAATTTGGCATGCGCCATTAATCCGTCCAATTCCAACGAAGTTATCGTGGGCGGTTTAGATACCTGGAAAACCACGAATGGCGGAGCTTCCTGGTCACAACTTTCAAGCTGGGCCACCAGCACTGTTGGGTTTTATGTGCATGCTGATCAGCATAATATACAATGGTGGGATGGCGGAACAAAACTTATGTTTAACTGCGATGGCGGTGTACATTATTCAACAGACGGTGGTGCTACAAAGAGTGACAGAAATAAAGGCTTACGCTTAAAACAATTTTATTCTATAGCTATTCATCCTACCAAACCAAATTATTTCATTGCAGGTGCGCAGGATAACGGAATGCATCGTCTTGATCACCCGGGCTTAGACAGTTCTGCTGAAGTGGTGGGCGGAGATGGATGTTATTCTGCCATTGATCAAAACAATGGTAATTTTCAATTTGGGTCATATGTATATAATGTTTACCGCAGAAGCACCAATGGAGGATTAAACTGGACAACACCGGTGAATAATCAAAGTACAGGCAGGTTTGTTAACCCGTGGGATTATGATAATAATAATTTTAAGATTTATGCCTGCAATAACGCAGGTACATTCCTTCGCTGGAACGATCCACGAACAGGATCTTTCACTGAAGTGGTTTCAGTAAGTTCGTTTGCAAGCCAGAATGTTTCAGCTGCACATGTATCACCTTATACAGCTAACAGGGTTTACTTTGGCACGGGTAACGGTCTTATAGTACAGGTTGATAATGCAGATGTGGGTACATCGCTTGCCGGCGCTGTCATTAACAGTGGTGCCGGCATGCCGAGCGGCTATGTTAACTGTGTAGTTACAGGCTCTGATGACCAGCATTTAATGGCATGTTTTACCAACTATGGTGTACAAAATATTTGGGTAACAGCAAATGGCGGCACCACCTGGACTGCTATTGATGGTAACCTGCCTGATATGCCTGTAAGATGGGCACTGTTTCATCCTGATAGCGATACCAAAGCATTTATAGCAACTGAAACGGGTGTTTGGGAAACTGATTTAATTAATGGAGCCGCTACTGTATGGAGTGCTAACAATACATTTCCAAACGTAAGGACTGACATGATTAAATACCGTGCCAGTGACAGAACAATAGCCGCAGGAACTCATGGTCGTGGAATATGGACAGCAACTGTATCCAACGCCACCTGTACACCGGCATCCATTACAACCAACCCTGCCAACTCAACAATTTGTGCCGGCAATAATACTACGTTCTCGGTTGTTGCAGCCGGTACTGCACCACTTGGCTACCAATGGCAGTTAAGCACAGCAGGTGCAGGCGGCCCATGGAATAATATTACTAATGGAGGCGTTTATTCAGGAGCAACTACTGCAACCTTAACAATTACCGGTGCAGCACTTGCTATGAACAGTTATCAATACCGAACTGTGGTAACAGGCAACTGTGCACCTTTAACGGCAACTTCTGCTCCCGCAATTTTAACGGTTAATCCGGGCACTGTCATTACAAGCCAGCCTGTAAACAGTACTATTTGTGCCGGGGCAAATACTTCCTTTAGTGTAACAGCAACAGGCTCGTCGGTAACTTATCAATGGCAGGTAAGCACAACAGGTGCAGGCGGTCCATGGAGTAATTTATCAAATGTGGCGCCTTATTCAAATGTTACAACGGCAACAATGAATATCACCGGGGCAACAGCCGGAATGAATGGCTATTTTTATCGTGCTGTGATAAGCAGTTCCTGTTCACCAATAAATTCAACTGCTGCTTTATTAACTGTTAATACAGGCCCTGCAATAACCAGCCAACCCGCCAATGCAGCTGTGTGTGCAGGAAATGCAGCAACTTTTACAGTAGCAGCTACCGGGGGCGGTTTAACTTACCAATGGCAGGAAAGTACAACAGGTGCAGGCGGCCCATGGAACAATTTATCAAATGTGGCGCCTTATTCAGGTGTTACTACAAATTCATTAACCATTAACCCTACTGTAGTTGGTATGAACAATTATCAGTATCGTTGTGTGGTTTCGGGCAGTTGTCCTTCACCGGTAAATTCAAATCCAGGCGTATTAACAGTAGGTACTGCTTTAGTCATTACATCGCAACCGGCTTCGCAAACAGTTTGTGAAGGGGCGAATACCAGTTTCTCAGTAACCATCAGTGGTACTGTTAACAGTTATCAGTGGCAGGAAAGTACGAATGGTGGCGGAATATGGAATAACATAACAAATGGAGGTATTTACAATGGAGCAACAAGTGCAACCTTAAACCTTACAGGCGTAACAGCAGCCATGAACACTTACCAGTACCGTTGTGTGATAACCGGCAGTTGTCCGCCAATTAATTCAAATGCAGCAATACTAACAGTTAATACAGCTCCTGTAATTACTGTGCAGCCGGGTAATTCAACAGTATATACAGGCAACCCAACCGCTTTTAGCATTACTGCAACCGGTACAAACCTTACCTATCAATGGCAGGTTAGCACCGGGGGATGCGGCGGCACATGGACGAATATCACAAATACAGCTCCTTATTCAGGATTTAATACGGCAACTTTAACTATTAATCCAACCAGCACAGCCATGAATGGCTATGGATATCGTTGTGTTGTTAACGGAACCTGTACACCAGCTGCTACATCAACATGTGGATTGCTAACAGTAAATACCCCGGTTACTATTACATCTCAACCAGCTTCCTCAACAATTTGTGCAGGTGCACAAACCAGCTTTACTGTTGGAGCTGCGGGAACTAGTCCAACTTACCAGTGGCAGGAAAGTACCAATGGTGGCGGAACCTGGAATAACATTACAAATGCTGGCGTTTATTCAGGAGCAACAACTGCAACTTTAACCTTAACAGGCGTAACAGCAGGCATGTCAGGATATCAATACCGTGCCATTGTGAACGGTGCACCTCCGGGCGGATCAGTAACTTCCAATGCGGCTACACTTACTGTTAATACATCACCGGCTATAACCACGCTACCTGTTGCAGGCACAACTATCTGTGCCGGGCAAAACACAGCTTACAGTGTTACTGCGAACGGAACGGCTTTAACTTACCAATGGCAGCTTAGTACAGATGGTGGAACTGTTTATACGAACCTGTCAAATGCAGGTGTTTATTCAGGTGTAACTACAGCAACCTTAAATATTACCGCAGCAACTGTGGCAATGAATAATTATCGTTACCGTGTTATCATAAGTGGCACCTGTACTCCTGCTGCAACAAGTTCGGCAGCGGTATTAACTGTTAATACAGCTATCACCATTGTTAATCAACCTGCAGCAGCAACTATATGTGCAACAGGCACAACAAGCTTTAGCGTAACAGCAGCAGGTACTTCGCCTACTTACCAATGGCAGGTAAGTACAACAGGTGCCGGTGGCCCATGGACAAATATTACCAATGGCGGTATTTACAGTGGAGCAACAACATCTACCTTAACCTTAACTGGCGTTACTCCTGCCATGAATGGTTATTTATACAGGGTTGTTGTTAATGGAACCGCAGCTTGTGGTGCAATAAATTCAGCTGCTGCAGCTTTAACAATCAGCGCTCAACCAACAGTTACGTTATCCGCATCGCCTTACACTAAACTGTTACCGGGCAAAACCACAACCATTACAGCAACAGTTACTCCTGCAACAGGCTTTACCACGGTATGGACCTGGAGTGGAGGCCCAATTACTGTTACAGGCAATACCTATACAGTAGATGTGAATCATTTGGGTACTTATACTGTAGTCGCTACCATCGGATCTTGTATTTCGGTACCGGCAACAATAACTATTTTAGATTCGGTAAGCAGTAAACTGTTTATTTATCCAAGTCCTAATGATGGAAGATTTACTATTTCTTATTACAGTCCGGGAGCATCAAACAGTAACAAGACAACTCAAAAGATTTCCATTTATGCTTCTAATGGCAGACTTACCTTTAATAAGACCTATGACGTAACACAGCCATACCAATTACACCAGATGGATCTGCGTGCTTTTGGCTCAGGTGTTTATTATATTGTATTGACTGAGGCTAATGGAAATAAAATTAAAACAGGAGAGGTTGTTATAAGATAATTTCAATTCAAGCAATAAAAAAAATCCTGCAGGTTTAATTTCCTTGCAGGATTTTTTTATTGCTTGATTATTTTATAAGCTGCTCCCGGTATCGGGCATGCAGGGTCATTGTACTCATTAAATAAAAATCATTTAACCAATTAAACTTAAACAATTAAACTTTGATCCCTTTCAACCTTTATTTCCCCATCCCTTCCATATACCTGATTATAGCCCTCCTGATATCCGACCTTGGATCATTGATATCTGTATAAACAGGATATACTTTTACTATGTCAGGATTATCTTTTGTTAAGAACCCAAGGTTTGCTTCTCCCCCTGTCATTAAAAAATCAGTAAGTGCAGCTTTATAAACTTTGTTGGCATCTATGGCCATATTCTTTAAAGTCCAGGCTCCTGTTAGCTCATCATTAATTAAGTTTTGGGAATATTGGAGAAAACCACCGCTTCCCTTATTATTCTTACCGGCATTTAAGATCTTTATCAGCAGGCTTCCTTTCATATCCACTTCCATAATGCTGCCGCCAAAGGGCAGACTGCGGATAACATCGTATTGCGTTACCGGCATTTGTAAAATATCATCCACCCTGATAGACCCGGAATTAATAATAACAGCATCTGCAGTTGGCGATGCCTTTTCCATTGCTGCCACTATCTGTTTTGTAAAATTGGTTTGCTGTGTCCTGATGTAGGCTTCTCTTCCATCAAGTGTTTCTCCGCTTTGCATCACTACCCTGGTTGCATCAAAACCCAATGATGCATAACTGCTGTTGGCAATATCTGTCCACTTTTTTGCAACACTATCAGTAGCTGAATCAAATGCAATCTTTTCATTAACATCCAATATGTCTGCATTGATCTTTATAGTATGCCTGTTTTTATTAAGCTTCATTTTAATAATGTACACTGATCTGGCATTGGCATCTGCCTTGGTGATATATACATTGCCGATCTTTGCATAATGCCTTTCATGCTCGTGCCCGCCAATGATCAAAGCAAGCCCGGGAATCTGCCTGGCTAATTTTATATCATCTTCCATTGCCTGGTGAGTAATGGCAATTACCGCATCGCAGGAATCTTTTATTTTATTATATGCATTTTGTGCAGCAATAAATACATCGGTATAGCTAACGTAAGGCGCTTTATTAAATGGCAGGGTAAGTCCTAAATAACCAATATTGGCTGTTGTACCATCGGCATCTTTTACCTGCATGATATAGGTTTCGGCAAAAGGTTCTGCGCCAGCAGGCCTGTTCTTATAAAACGGCGCAACTGAGTTACCCTTCTTCTGAAACGTATTGGTTGATACCCATTTAAAATCCGATTCATTAATGCGGCTTTGCAGTTCGCTCTCTGCTATATCAAATTCATGATTGCCAAAAACTGCCAGGTCCACTCCTGCACTGTTCATCACATCCACCATTTGCCGGCCACGAATGCGGTTGCCATCATATTTCAGGCTGTTGTAAACCGAAGGACTTAAAAAATCGCCGGCAATTACAAGCAATGTATTTGCATCTTTAAGCAGGTATTCTTTTTTAATTGTTGCCACCCGTGCCATCCCTCCTGC
>JBBSJI010000066.1:0-15170 GCA_038257425.1 Chitinophagales bacterium | reverse complement strand
TTATTTTAAAAGCACAATTATCAATAAAACTAAATCCATAACTATTACTTGTTTTCATTGCGGAGATATTTGTAATGATCTGACTGTGTCTGTTGATGAACATCAATTTTGCTGCCAGGGTTGTAAGCAGGTTTATTTGCTTCTGAACGAGAATAATCTCTGTAATTATTACGATCTGGATAAAAATCCTGGTATAAAAGCAAAAGGCAAATTTGTATCGGAACGATATGCGTACCTGGATGATGATGCTACTATTCAAAAATTGATTCAGTTTGGCGGTGATGAACAGATCAATGTAACTTTCTCCATTCCGCAAATGCACTGTTCATCCTGCATTTACCTGCTGGAGAACCTGCACAGGATTGAGCCGGGTGTAAAACAATCGCAGGTTAATTTTCAACAAAAGGAGGTTTTTATCATTTTTAATCCAAAGGAAACTTCGCTGCGTAAAGTGGTGGAGCTGCTTGCCTTTATCGGTTATGAACCCTATATCAGCTTAAAAGATACGGTAATAAAAAAAGCGTCTTCTTTCAACCGGAAACAGATTTATAAGATTGGCGTGGCTGGTTTTTGTTTCTCCAATATCATGATGCTCAGTTTCCCTGAGTATTTTTCTTCGGGGAATATTGATGAGGGCTTATTAAAACAAACCTTCACCTGGATTATTCTTTTCCTGTCAGTTCCTGTTTTGTTTTTTAGTGCTTCGGGAATTTTTATTTCTGCATGGAAAGGGCTGAAACAAAATTTCCTGAATATTGATGCACCTATTGCCCTGGCAATTGTAGTAACTTTTTCAAGAAGTTATTACGAGATCTTCAGTGGGTATGGCGTAGGTTACCTGGATTCCGGTACAGGTATCGTTTTCTTTATGCTGATCGGGCGTTGGTTTCAAAATAAAACCTATGATTCTTTTTCCTTCGATAGGGATTACCGTTCATACTTTCCGCTTGGTGTTACTGTAATTGATGAGGGGGAAGAGAAAAATATTCCTGTTACACAATTGCAAAAGACAAACCGGATCATCATCCGTAATGAAGAGATGATACCTGCCGATGCCATATTGATGAAAGGTATAGCAAACATTGACTACAGTTTTGTGAGCGGAGAGAATACACCCGTGGAAAAGAAAAAAGGAGACCTGATCTATGCAGGTGGTAAACAAAAAGGCAGTGCCATTGAACTGGAAATTATTAAAAATGTATCTCAGAGTTATATAACCCAGCTTTGGAATAATGATATCTTCAATAATAAAAAAAATGAGGAAAAATCATTCATTCATCCCTGGAGTAAATATTTTACCATCGTATTATTTTCAATTGCAATAGGCACATCCATTTTCTGGGCAATATTTGATACGGCTAAAATATTGCCGGCTGTTACTGCAGTTTTAATTGTTGCATGCCCATGCTCCTTATTACTTTCAGCTACTTTTACTTATGGCAATATGCTCCGCATATTTGGCCGCAACAAACTCTACCTTAAGAATGCCAATGTAATTGAATCGTTGGCTAAGGTGAATACCATTGTATTTGATAAAACCGGCACCATTACGCAATCAAATGCTGCAATTGTAGCGTATGAAGGATTGCCACTTTCTGTAAAAGAGCTTGATATAATCAGAGCAGTCACCAGGCAATCATCTCATCCGCTGAGCAGGCTTATTGCATCCTCAATAAAACCCATACCTGAAAAATTGTTAACACTCACTAAGTTTAAAGAATTTACCGGTAGAGGTTTAGATGCTGTTGTGGATGATATGCCTGTTAAAATGGGTTCAGCAGGTTTTGTACAGGCAGGCAATGAATTTATTGCAACTGATGAGAGCACATCTGTACATGTAATGTTTGATAAGATCCACTTTGGCAAGTTCAGCATACAAAACCAATACAGACCGGGTATTGAAGAAATGGTTAATTGTTTGAACCGGCAGCATTATAAGCTCATTGTTTTATCAGGCGATAATGATTCAGAAACTGATAATCTTACAAAAATATTTGGTGCAAACACACAGCTCAGTTTCAATCAATCGCCACAACAAAAACTGGATTTTATTAAATTACTGCAGCTGGAAGAAAAAAATGTGTTGATGATGGGAGATGGGTTAAATGATGCCGGCGCACTCATGCAAAGCGAGGTGGGAATTGCCGTAAGCGAAAACTCAGCCCAGTTTTCTCCGGCCAGCGATGCCATACTGGATAGTAATAAAGTGCTGCTGCTTGATAAATTTATAAGTTATGCCAGGGCCGGTAAAAGAATAGTAATGGCCAGCTTTATACTTTCCATCCTATATAATATAGTGGGCTTGTCATTTGCAGTACAAGGCATTCTTTCTCCCATGATAGCAGCCATATTGATGCCTGTAAGCAGCATCAGCATTGTATTGTTTGTAAGCATATATTCTTCATACGTTGCCCGAAAAAAAGGGCTTTAAAATAACCCTGATTAAAATCATATTTTAATTTGATTGTCATCACCCTCAAATTTTTATCGGGCAGGTATTTTTGCCAGGTAATTAAATAACATCTTTTGAGCGCATTATTTGTATTGATCGGTATTAGTATCCTCGTAGCAGGCGCTTTCCTGGCAGCTTTTTTATGGAGCGTTGGCAAAGGCCAATTTGATGATGATTATACCCCTTCCGTCCGCATCTTATTTGATGATACCCAAAAAAAGAAAAACAAAACATCCTCATCTTCTAAAACTATAACCCAAACCAAATAAACTCATGCAGGTAGAAAAATTCTATTACGATAATAAGGTAGTAAAGAACTTTGCTTACGCCACCATTCTCTGGGGTGGCGTTGGTATGCTGGTTGGCTTATGGGCAGCCTTGCAATTGGTATTTCCGCAATTAAATATAACACAGTATGGCTCTTTTGGCAGGCTGCGTCCACTGCATACCAATGCGGTAATATTTGCATTTGTGGGCAATGGTATTTTTATGGGTGTGTACTATTCCCTGCAACGTTTATGTAAGGCACGTATGTTTAGTGATAAGCTAAGCAATATACATTTCTGGGGCTGGCAGTTAATTATAGTGGCAGCTGCTATCACACTACCCATTGGTTTAACACAGGGTGCTGAGTATGCAGAACTCATTTGGCCCATCGACGTGGCCATTACCATCATCTGGGTGATATTTGGCTGGAACATGTTTGGTACTATAATCAAAAGGAGAGAAAGGCACCTCTATGTAGCCATCTGGTTTTACATAGCCACTTTTGTTACGGTTGCTGTTTTACACATTGTGCGTTCGGGACAATTGCCTTATAGCTGGCTGCAAAGCTACAGCTGGTATTCGGGTGTACAGGATGCATTGGTACAATGGTGGTACGGCCACAATGCAGTTGCCTTCTTTTTAACAACACCCTACCTGGGCCTCATGTATTACTTTTTACCTAAAGCGGCCAACCGCCCTGTTTATTCATACAGGCTTTCTATTATACATTTCTGGTCTTTGATATTTTTGTATATATGGGCCGGTCCTCACCATTTGTTATATACTTCTTTACCTAACTGGGCACAATCGCTTGGTGTGGTATTTTCTGTAATGCTGATATTTCCAAGTTGGGGAGGCATGATCAATGGCCTGCTTACTTTGCGTGGCGCATGGGACAGGGTAAGAGATGATGTGATCCTTAAATTTATGGTAGTGGCTGTTACCGCTTATGGTATGGCAACTTTTGAAGGCCCTATGCTTTCTTTAAAGAGCGTAAGTGCCATCGCACATTATACCGACTGGATAGTGGCACATGTACACGTGGGTGCTTTGGGCTGGAACGGTATGTTAACCTTTGGCGTTTTGTACTGGCTTATACCAAGAATATTTAAAACTGATCTGTATTCAAAAAAACTGGCAAGCTATCATTTCTGGCTGGCAACACTTGGTATTTTATTTTATGCAATTCCTATGTACTGGGCCGGTATTCAGCAAAGCCTGATGTGGAAAGAATTTACTGAAGCAGGCCAGTTAAAATATACATTCTTAGAAACTGTTACGTACATGAAACCATTTTACGCCATGCGTTCAATAGGCGGTACCATGTACCTGGCGGGCGTGTTCATCATGTTCTATAATATTTATAAAACAGTTAAGCAAGGTAAACTGGTTGCCAATGAAGAAGCAGAAGCAGCACCATTACCTAAGGTTGTAGAAAAACATAAGGGTGAGCATTGGCACAGGGTTATTGAAAGAAGGCCTATACAGTTAATGATACTAAGCCTGGTGGTAATACTGATTGGTGGTGTGATAGAATTGATCCCAACCTTCATGATAAAGTCAAATGTGCCTACCATCAGCAGTGTAAAACCTTATACCCCGCTTGAATTACAGGGAAGAGATATCTATGTAAGGGAGGGTTGCTATACCTGTCACTCACAAATGATACGACCATTCCGAAGCGAAACGGAGCGCTATGGTGAATATTCAAAAGCTGGCGAGTTTGTGTATGATAAGCCTTTTTTATGGGGCAGTAAACGTACAGGGCCCGACCTTGCACGTGAGGGAACAGGGAACCTGAAAAAATCTGATGGCTGGCATTTCCGGCATTTCAGGGAGCCTTCATCTATGAGTGAAGGATCGATTATGCCGGCATATCCCTTTATGCTTACGCAGGAACTGGATACCTCAACAACAAAAGCAAAGATCAATGCCATGCGATCATTGGGGGTACCTTATGAAAAAGGCTATGAAAAATTTGCCAACCAGGAATTGATGACACAGGCCAACAGCATCCGCATCAATTTAAAAATAGAAGGTATAGAAGTGCCTGCCAACAGGGAAGTGATCGCTTTAATAGCCTATATGCAGCGCTTAGGAAAAGATATCAGTAATAATAAAACACCAACAACTAATAAATAAACCATGTTCAAATTCATAAAACAATACGCAGAAACCATCAGCAATGTCAATATTTACCCGATAATCTCGCTGGTAATATTCCTGGTTTTTTTTATTGTGCTCCTGGTACTTGTAAAAAAAATGAAAAAGGAAAGGGTACAGGAATTATCCAACCTTCCTTTTGGAAATGAAGAATTAACCAATTCAAACTTATAAAATTATTTATAGTATGCAATTCTTTAAATCTATAAAAATTAAAGCTGCAGTAACAGCATGCGCTTTTTTTGCAGCAACAACGGTCATTGCACAAACACCTGCTGCAACCAAAACTGTGGAGAGTGGCTATAACCAACTGGCAACTTTGTTAATGATAATGATCATTGTGCTTGCGTTTGTTATATGGGGAATGGGCCAGGTATTAATAACCTTAGGTAAACAATTGGTTGAAAAAAACGGCAAGGCATCAAAAATATTCAGTGTTGTTTTGTTGGCAGGTCTTTCATTGATGTCTCATAGTTCATTTGCACAGGATGCGCCATTGACGAATGTTGTTGAGCAACTACCAAATTACGGGGGCCTTACTTCATCAGCTTATTATATGTTCCTTACTGTAATAGGTATGGAGTTGGTGGTGATCTTATTTCTTGCATTCTCCATACGCAGGATGTACACAGAACTGTTGCCTGAAAAAATAAATCCGCAAACGCAGCAACCGAAACTTGCAGCCTGGTGGAAAAAACTGGATACAAAATTATTCACTAAAGCAGTAGCAGTAGAAAAGGAAGCAGATATCTTACTTGACCATAATTATGATGGTATAAAAGAACTTGATAATTCATTACCACCCTGGTGGAAGTATGGTTTCTATATAACTATCGTTGTGGCTTTTATTTACATGCTTAATTTTCATGTATTGGGAATTGGTTTAAATCCAACAGAGGAATACAATGCAGAAATGGAACAGGCAAGAATTAAAAAAGAGCTTTATGATGCAAATAATAAAGACAGGATCGATGAAAATAATGTGCCTATGCCGGGCGCCGATGGTATACTGGCCGGGCAGCGGTTGTTTGAAGCCAATTGCGCAGCTTGCCATTTAAAGGATGGTGGGGGAAGTGTAGGACCAAATTTAACTGACAATTATTGGCTGCACAAGGGTTCGTTGAATGCTATCTATAATACCATAAAACTGGGCTACCCGGATAAAGGAATGCAATCCTGGAGCAGCAACTTCACGCCTAAGGAAATAAGTTTTCTGGCCGGTTATATTAAATCACTTAACGGTACCAAACCGGTAGTTGCAAAAGAGCAGCAGGGCGTATTTTATGTGGATGAAGTGGCCGGAGCAACACAGGATTCAGTGGTTGTTTTGAAAGGGGATACGGCCCTGATAAAAAAGTAGGTAATGACAGAAACTATTGATATCATTAAAAAAGAATCTTTCCGGGATTCAGTTGCTACGATCAACAGCGAGGGTAAAAGGAATTTTATTAATCCTAAAAAACCGAAGGGCAGGTTATATAATTTAAGAAACTGGTTCAGCATATTTTACTTAATTGTTTTTTTTACACTACCCTTTATAAAGGTTAATGATGCTCCGCTTTTTTTATTCAATGTCCTGAAGCGTAAATTCATTTTTTTTGGCATCACTTTCTGGCCACAGGATTTTTTCATTTTCGGAATAGGTATGTTAACCTTTATTGTTTTTGTTATCCTGTTCACTGTTGTGTTTGGCCGGGCATTCTGTGGCTGGGCCTGCCCGCAAACGATATTCATGGAAATGGTTTTTCGTAAGGTCGAATATTGGATCGATGGTGATGCAGTTAAACAAAAGCAACTGAGGGACATGGCGTGGAATGCAGAGAAGATCCGCAAAAGAACTATTAAGTTCATCGCCTTTTTTGCTATCTCATTTTTGATAGCCAATTTTTTCCTCGCCTATATCGTGGGCATCGATGAGTTGATGGGTTATATTGAAAATCCGGGAGCTCATATTGGTACACTTATTTCCCTGATGATATTTACAACAGTTTTCTTTTTTGTGTATTGGTGGTTCCGGGAGCAGGTTTGTATCGTTGTTTGTCCGTATGGCAGGTTACAGGGGGTTTTGCTCGATAAGAATTCTATTGTGGTTGCTTATGACCATAAGCGTGGAGAAGAAAGGCATAAACTTAAAAAAGCTGATGACCATAATTGTAAATGCACAGACTGCAAAGAGGAGGGGGCATGTAAAAGCATTGCTGCCAAATTTGAAGCATATACAAAACAAGGTGATTGTATAGATTGCTTTGCCTGTGTAAGGGTTTGTCCTACCGGCATAGATATCCGTAACGGTACACAGCTTGAATGTATTAACTGCACAGCCTGTATTGATGCCTGCGATGACATCATGACCAAGATCAATAAACCGAAGGGGCTCATACGGTATGCATCTGAGAACAGTATCACCAAAGGGATAAAGCTAAAGTTAAATGCAAGGATAAAAGGATATACTGCTGTATTGATGCTTTTGATCTCACTGCTGGCATTCCTGCTTATTAGCAGATCCGACCTGGATGTAACACTGATGCGTACTGCTGGAATGACATATACCAAATTACCTGATGGCCGCCTGAGCAACCTGTATAATTTAAAACTGGTAAATAAAACGCATAAGGATATTGACTTTAGATTAAAACTGGAGAACCTGCCCGGTGAAATAACATTAGTGGGCACAGGGATTCAAAATGTGAAAAAAGAAGATTATTCAAACCTGCAGTTCTTTGTAAAACTTAATAAGGCAGAAGTTACAGGTTGGAAAACAGAAGTAAGGATAGGGCTATATGAGGAAGGAAAAAAAATCAAAACCATAAAGGCCAGGTTCATTGGGCCGGAAGTATATCATTAAACAATTTATTTATGAACTGGGGATATAAAATACTTGTAGTGTATTCAGTTTTTATACTGGGCATTGTGTTTATGGTGTTTACATCAGCTACGCAAAAAACCGACCTGGTAACAACTGATTATTATGCCAAAGAACTGCTGTACCAGCAAAAGATCGACGAGATGAAAAGGGTATCGGCTTTATCAGCTCCTGTTGAGTATACAATTAAAGAGCAGCAACTCATCATTCATTTTCCAAAAGATTTTGCAGGTAAAAAACTTACCGGGGAGCTTCTGTTGTATTGCCCATCTGACCAGGAGAAGGATTTGAAAAAAGATTTTTCCGTACTGGATGGGCCCGTAATTGTAGAGCTGCCTGCTTCCGGTTCGGGTTTGTATCAATTGCAGTTGAGCTGGCAGGATGCAGGGGTTACCTATTATTTTGAAAAGAAAATATTCTTATAATGATACAGTTGTTGGCGGTGGGCTTTATGATCGGTATAGTTGGCAGTTTTCATTGTGTGGGCATGTGTGGGCCGCTGGCATTGGCATTACCGCTTAATAATAACACAGTAGCTGCTAAAGTTACCGGCGTTTTCCTGTATAATGCAGGGCGTATTGTAACCTATTCCTGTTTTGGATTACTGCTTGGGTTAATAGGCAGCACGGCGGGCTTCTTTGGTTTTCAGCAGGGCTTGTCAATCGTTGCCGGAACCCTGATCCTGTTATTCCTGGTTGTTCCCAAAAAATTTAAAATGCAGTCCACTGCATCTAAATATAGCAATGCATTTTTTACAAAGCTCAGGCTTAAGCTGGGAAGTCTTTTTACCCAAAAAAGTAATTCGGCCTTGTTTGTTATAGGATTACTGAATGGGTTATTACCCTGTGGACTTGTGTACATGGCAGGTGCAGGCGCTATTGCAGCGGGCGATACAGTCAGCAGTATTCTATTTATGGCTGCTTTTGGTTTAGGCACGCTGCCGGTTATGTGGAGCATTGCCTTCTTTGGAAATTACATAGGTATCTACTGGAGACAAAAAATACGCAGGGCTTACCCTTATATAATGGCAATGATGGCAAGCCTGCTTATTTTAAGAGGCATGGGATTAGGGATACCTTATGTAAGCCCAAAAATGGATATAGAAAAAAAACACGTGCAGGGTTGTTGTGTAAAACACTGACGAACCTCAGGAATTGAAATGATGTTTATCCTTATCTGTACCTGGGAATAAAATTAAGTTTGTAACAATAATGTTTAATTAAGAAAGATCGAAACCGAGTATAATATGCCAACTGTTAAAATAACAAAGCCCGATCAGTTTCATCATGAACATAAAACATGGATCCGCCTGCTTGAATTTTTTAAGCAGGAAAACACGTTTTTGAAAAACCGGCTGGCCGAGGTTGTTGATCATACGATTGATAAAAAATTTTTAGCACTGGCCGAGCAATTTCAGAATAAATTCATCATTAAGGATGAATACATTGATGAACTGCGCCATGATATTAATTTGCAGGACCAGGATCTGACCAGGCTGGGAGAGGATAGCCCGGCAGGGAATAAAATAATTAAACGGCAGGAGAAACTCCGGAATGAAATGGAGTTTTTTGAAAATGATTTTAATAAGCTGAAGAATGATTTTAATAAATGCCTGTCTTCTGTAATATAAAATCAATTGAGCATGTCAACCAGTTTCTTTTGATTGATGATGATGATATTCCCGTCTTTGATCTCAACCAGCAGTTCACTCTTAAAATCGCTGAGTGTACGGATCAGGGATTCGGTTGCAGTACCTGCAATATTGGCCAGGTCTTCCCTTGAAATATGGATGGAGAATTTATCCTCCGATTCTTTTTGATATTTGGCCTGTAAAGTAAGCAGGGCGTCTGCCACTCTTTTACGTAAAGAATTATAAGCAAGGCCCAGCAGTTGATGCTCTTTTTCGGTAACATTTTTTGCCAGCAGCTTGATGAATTTATGTATCACTTCTTTGTTGCTGTGCAGAAGCTGTTCAAAATCTTCCTTAGGTATAATGGCAATATCGCAATCTTCAATAGCTTCGGCAGTTTCTCTATACACCGTTTCTTCCAGCAAAGCAGTATATCCAAAAAAATCGCCTTCATTAAAAAGTCCCACCGTTAATTCTTTACCGGCATCATTGGTTTTGCAGGTTTTTACTTTTCCTTTCTTTATATAATATAAACGGTTTGGATGATTTCCTTCCGTATAGATGGGTTGCTTCTTTTTATAATGATTAATATTTCTGTCTACGGCCAGCTCCTGTAAAGGGTCCTTTCCTTTAAATTCATTCAGCATCTGGCTCATACCATCAGCATCTGCATTATAATTCTTGAAAAGCAATTCGGTTTTTTTAAGGCGGCTTTCCACGGCATTCAATAATTCTATATCGTCAAAAGGTTTGGTTATATAATCATCGGCGCCCATTTCCATTCCTTTTCTGAAATCACTGCGTTCTGCTTTGGCGGTTAAAAAAATGAAAGGGATACCGGTGAGATCAGGGTTTTTATTCAGCAGGTGTAAAACACCATAACCATCCAAAACCGGCATCATGATATCGCAAATGATCAGATCGGGCTTTTGCTGCAGGGCCAGTTCCACACCTGCTTTTCCGTTTTCGGCAGTGCGTACTTTATAACCGGCCAGTTCCAGTATCTCGGCTGTATTTTCTCTAATTTCATTATTATCTTCTATAAGTAATAAGTGTTTCATATTGATATTATGTATGGTTAAACAGATGACCCTCTTTTAAATGTAATGATAAATTTAGTCCCTTTTTCCAATTCACTTTCAAATTCAATTTCTCCATCCATAATTTCAATGTATTTACCAACTATATGCAGGCCAAGCCCGGTGCCTTGTATATTGGTAACATTGGTGCCCCTGAAAAAACGTTCAAATAAATGTTCCTGGTCATCGGCTGAGATACCCATGCCATTATCTTTTACAGTAATTACGATCCTGTCTGTTAAAACCTTGCTGCTAAGTTCTATCAGGCTTCCTTCGGGAGAAAATTTGATGGCATTGGATAAGAGGTTGGTGATAATATTTCGCAGCAAACCAGGGTCAGCATAAATTATATCATTACCGGTATGCACATAACCAAAATGCTGGCCCTGTTTTGCAATGCCTTCCATCTCACTGCAAAGTGCAGTGATCAGTTCCTTAATATTAAAATCAATATTGTTGGCCGTGATCTTTCCATCCTCAATTTTACCAATTGACAAAAATTCATTTAATAGATTGGTAAGGTTATTTACCGAAGATTTAATGCGGTGAATATGCTTATTACGTTTCTCCTGTTCCTCGGCTTCGGTATATTTGGCCACTAGCGATGCGGAAGAAAGGATGGTGCTCAGCGGTGTTCTGAATTCATGCGATGCCAGGGAAACAAACCTGCTCTTCAGGTCACTCAGGTCCTTTTCTTTACTTAAAGCTCTGGTCAGTTCAGCTTTTGAATTTTCAAGTTCCTCGAGGGTGTTTTTTAGTTGCTGAGTACGTAGCTCAACCTTTTGCTCAAGTTCCTCATTCAGCCCTTCAATTTTTCCATTAATTTCTGCTAATTGTTCTTTTTGTTGAAGTATAGCATTCTCATATTCTTTTCTTTTGGTTATTTCTGTTACAAAGGCAATTGTAAAACTTTCTTGATTTGTTTTATAATTACTCAGACTAATTTCTACCGGAAACTCATCGCCGTTTTTTTTCATTGCAAAAAGATCCTTGCCTAAGCCCATGGGTCTTGGCCTGGGATGTTGAATATAATTATCCCGATGATGTGTATGCTGTGAATGGTAACGGCTGGGTATTAGTTGTTCAATTTTTTTTCCGATCAGCTCATCCTGGTCATCATATCCAAACTGCGACAGTAAAAAATTATTCACTAAAATTATTTCAGCCTTTTCATTGGCAACCAAAATGCCCATGGAGGCAAATTGAAATAAAGCTTCAAATCTTTTTTGGGAATCTTTCATTTTATCGAAGGATCGTTTTGTTAAAAATACAACTTTGATAAGACTCCAAGGAGTAAATTTAAGCTACTGCATACAATGAAAAAAAAACTCACCCTCTTGCAAAAAATTGCCTGAAAATCTTTTTTAAAAATTTATATCTTTAATGACGGGTATCATATCAATCCATCACTTCATAAATATTCATTGTGTTGGATTTATTTTTCAAGCTGGCTTCACCCACTTTGCGGCAGTTGAATGATTCTTTTACTTTTTCGTATGAAATTTCATTGATCACGATCTGGTTGGGGCCTGCAGCAGATTGTAAGCGTTGGGATGTATTTACGGTATCACCAATTACTGTATAATCGAGGCGGCGCAGACTTGCCGAGCCGATATTACCCGATATCATTTCGCCACTGTTAATGCCAATAGAAACCTGTGGGGTAAAAGAAATTTGTTCCAATGCCGGCAAAGTCTTTATTTTATTTCTTACTGCAAGGCAGGCATCTATCGCCCTATCCAGGTGATAATCACCACGGAAAACAGCCATCACGGCATCGCCAATAAATTTATCAACATAGCCTCCCTGTGCAATGATCTCCTTGACCATCACATCAAAATATTTATTAAGCAGGGTAACTACTGTATCAGCAGACTCATTTTCGCTGATGGATGTAAAACTGCAGATATCAATAAAAGCTACAGTTGCTTCTACGGTTTCATTGGCAACTAGTGAAGATTCAAACTCACGGCCTCCCATAAAATTCAGTACCGTTTCATCCACATACATTTTAAGAATATTATTTTCTTTGATGGCCTTCATGGTTTCCTTCATCTGGGTTACGTGTTTGATGGTCTTCTCCATCGTCAGGTCAAGGTCTTCAAAATTCACCGGCTTGGTAATGAAATCAAAAGCACCCAGGTTCATAGCCGATCGTATATTTTCCATATCGCCGTAGGCAGAAACGATAACTGATTTCATTAAACCGTTTTGTTCATTGAGTTTGGTGAGCAGGGTTAGCCCATCCATTTCGGGCATATTGATATCGCTGAGCACCACATCCACATCGGTGTGTTTTTCCAGTTGTTCCAGGGCATGCCTGCCATTTACTGCAAATATGAAATCATATTGGTGATCCCGTATCTTCTGGCGAAATTTTTGTTTGATGAGTACTTCCAGATCTGTTTCGTCATCTACTACTAATATTTTTGACATCAGTTATTTAATTTTAATTTTTCTTTTAATGCAGTAAAGTCAACAGGCTTCGTTAAAAAATCATCCGCTCCAAGCCTTTTAGCAGTGTTATAATTTTCAGCATCGCCGTAGGCTGTGATCATCATTACCACCGGTGGAGGCTCATGATATTTTTGTTTAATATGCTCCAGCAGATCGAGGCCACTCATACCCGGCATATTAATATCAGAAAGGATCAATACCGCCTCATGTCGGTGGATATTGAGATAGGAGAGTGCTTCCTCACCCGAAAAAGCAAAAATAAATTCAACTTCGTTGTTTTTGATCTCTTTTCTAAAACGTTGTTCAAAAAGAACTTTTACATCGTGTTCGTCGTCAACTACTAAAATTTTCATTTGATGAATTTAAGGGTTATACCGGTAATATAATAATAAATTGAGTGCCTTCATTTTCTTTTGTTTCCACCTTCAACTCACCACCATGACCTTTCGTAACAATATCATAACTCAACGATAAACCCAATCCGGTTCCTTTACCCGTGGGTTTGGTGGTGAAGAAAGGTTGAAATATTTTAACCAATACTTTTGGAGGAATGCCGTTGCCGTTATCGGTAACGCTAATCAAAACTTTGTCGCCATTTATTTTGGTGCTTATTGAAACTGTGGGTTCATAGTGACTGTCACCCTGAGCCTGTCGAAGGGTCTTTTTTTCATCCACCACATAAAACGCATTGGTCAATAAATTCAAAACCACTCGTCCAATATCCTGCGGAATAATATTTACTTTTTCAATTGATGCATCAAAATCAGTTTTCATCGTAGCATTAAAAGATTTGTCTTTTGCCCTTAAACCATGATAACTCAATCGTAAATATTCATCACACAATGCATTGATATCTGTTGGTTCTTTTACGCCACTGCTGCTTCTTGAATGTTGCAGCATTCCTTTTACAATGGCATCAGCTCTTTTGCCGTGGAATATTATTTTATCCTCATTATCAATTACATCATCAGCCAGTGAATTTACTTCTTCCATATTTCCTTTCTTCAATTCATCTTTCATTTCAACCAACAACTCTTTATTCACTTCCGAAAAATTATTGACAAAGTTCAAAGGGTTTTGAATTTCATGTGCAATGCCTGCAGTAAGTTCACCAAGGCTGGCCATTTTTTCGGATTGGACAAGTTGGGTTTGGGTGGATTTTAAGTTAGTCAATGTTTCTTCCAATACTTTATTGGCTTTTTGTTTCGCTTTGAAACGGTAATACACCACCCCTGCCAGCAGTAAAACCAGCGCTGCAATACCTAAAGTGAAATTTTTTGTAAGTGATGATATTTTATTCTCACTTTGCAATTTTGTGATGGATAATTCTTTTTCATTCATCTCCTGTTCGGTTTCAAAACTTAACGAACGATACGTGTTTTGGTCAGCCTGCAAGCTATCCTGAAGAGAAATAAAAGTCTTATAGGAATCTTTGGCTTTTTCATTGTTGCCGGTCTGCTCATACAGATCAGCCAGCATTTTATAGTCTCTAAGAATATCTAAACGAAAGTTTTTTAATCTCACTATATCATTTGTAAGTAATTCTATGGCCTCATTCAGTCTGTTTTGCTTAATCCTTACCAATGCTAAATAATAATCAGGTGCCATTGTTCCGGCACTTGCATTGACAGGAATACTGTTTTCTTCTATCAACTTCCTGCATTGTGTTATCAGTATTTCTGCTTCACCTAAAGCACCCGTTTTTATTTTGTACAAAGCTTTTATCTGTAAAGCAAATGGAATGAAGTCTTTTTCATTTTGATTTTCTTTATCGTTAAGGGCTAAATCTAAAAAATACGGAACGCTGTCTAAGCGGCCGGCTAATATTTTAGCATATGCAATATTGGTAGCAGTGTTTCCAACAGTTGTAGTATTGCCAATTTTAAATTCATTGAAAGTAATGGTGGAATATTTTAATGATTCAGTGTATGCTCCTTTCTGTAGATAATATATACCAATAACAGCATTATTATTTAACCATCTCTTTTTTCCCAAAGGGTTGGTAAATGGATCGGTGGCTTTATCATTTTGTCCGGTATAATTTATATAGCTTACTGACTTTTTCATATGATAGATAGCCTGGTCGAGCAAACCGATTGTGCGGTAAAAACCGGCCAGTACATAGTAACAATTTGCCAGGTCCGTTGAATCATTATCCAGTTTGTATTCTTTCAATTTTTCATTGAAATACTGAAATCCTTCATTAAGCATATTTGAATTCCGATAGGGTAATCTTAATTGCCTTAAAAATTCACTGCT
>JBBSJI010000065.1:0-15634 GCA_038257425.1 Chitinophagales bacterium | reverse complement strand
TTTTTGTCATTGCTTCATACAAAAAATCTATTACTTGAACTAAAAATCTCATTGCTTGACACGAACGATCAATTGCTTAATTTGAAACGTTCTTTGCTGTCGGGTTTTTTGCCAATTTTGTAGCTGCATTATATGTTACAATTTTCGTTTGGCATTTTACTTTTAAAGTCTTTCCATGTAAACATGATAGGCAATGCTTTTTGAAAAAATGAGAATGCGTTAATTACATATATTTGAAAATATACACCATAGTATAAACATATTGCAGTGTCTAAAATAATCCAGGTTCCAAAAGCTACAATAATGGCATTACGAGCCCAGGTTTCCTTTTTCTTAAAAGGATACCACGCAATAAATGCTAATAAAATATAACTGCAGGCTATTGTGCCTCCTAAAGGACCGAATATAAATGCTTTAAAAGATTGTACTTCCTGAGGCGTATCTGACATTTGCCAAAATACGGAGGCTATTGCATGGTTGTAAGGTGCAAACAATGGATTGTCGCCACATATAGCAAATGCAATCCCAAATAATGCAAATGCCAAACTGCTGAAGAATAACCATTTTTGCCAAAAGTTAAAAGTATCTATTCGTTTTATCACCTGCATATTTTATTTTACTATTCGTGTTAGTAAAAACTGCCCAAGGGGCTTTTCACAAAGCTTTCCTGGATTTGTAATCCAGAAGCCAGATTAGTAGGATTTTAAATCCTCTTCATCTGTAGTTCTACATTAAAAATATCGAACAGCTAAAGAGAGTTATGACTTGGTTTCTAAATTTTAAGCGCAGCTGCCAGTCTTTTTAACTTATCGGGAATTTTGTTAAGGGGTATAACGAAATCTACACAACCCGCTGCCTGGGCGCTGAGTGGCATGTATTCAATTTCGGCAGATAGGTCCTGGGCAAAGGTTTTTCCTCCATTAGCTTTAATGTGCCTGCAGCCCTCGGTACCATCGTGATCATATCCGGAAAGGACAATGCCTACAGCACGGGCACCCATTGCGGCTGCCAGCGAAATAAAAAATAAATCTATTTGTTTGTTCCTCCTGATGCGGGGTGAGATTACTTTGAAGCGATAATTTTCCATAGTAAGATCTGAGTCTGGAGGAATTACGTACACATGATTAGCAAGAACAGGCATTGCCTCAGCAGCCACGGTTACTTCCATTGTGGTGTACCGCTGTAGTATTTTAGCTAACTGACTATGGGCTGAGGGGCTCATGTGAGAAATAATAACAAAGGTATTACCTGTATCTGCCGGCATGGCATCTAACAAAAGCATATATGCATATAGCGCACCGGCAGAGCCGCCAATACCAACAATAAATGTAGGCTGTATTGCTGTCATTGATTGTTATTTATTTTGTTTATTATCCGGAACATTTTTATCCAATTTCTCTTTCTTATTGCCGCCAGCCTTAGATTCGGCATAAGGTATTACATTAATTCCATCATCACTCAAAATAAATTTATGTACATCGCTATCATGCTTAGTGCCACGGGATTTTACAATGAATACTTCACGGGTGCGTTTTAAACCCTCATCATCTTCTACCATTCTCAAAATAATCCAGGTATCAATCAAAGAGGAAACACCTATTTCGCCACTGGTGTTACTTTGAAAGTTTGCAGAAACCAGACTTGTAAAAAACGTAGTGATGCTCTTTGATTTAAACAGATCAATCATGCGGGTGATCATTGATGAAACTTCACGCTGGTCGCCCTCTCCAACCAGGCTTGTGAGTGGATCTATCACCACAGCCTTTGGTTTAAAACTATCAACTAGCTTATACACATTCAGTAAATGCATCTCTAAACCAAAAAAGGATGGCCGGAGCGCCACAATCTTTAAGAGTCCTTTTTTTATCCATGGCGCAAAATCAATACCGATAGAACTCATGTTTTGAACGAGCTGCCCTGCCGATTCTTCGTAGGAGAAGAAAAGACAGCATTCGCCACGTTTACAACTTTCAACTGCGAATGCCGCTCCAAAGCTTGTTTTACCGCAGCCTGCAGTGCCCGAAGCTAGTATAGTGCTGCCTTTAACGAAACCTTTACCCTTGAACATTTTATCTAAGGATGGAATGCCTGTAGAAACCCGCTTGTTTGTGCCCGGTTGTTCAAGCCCTGCTGAGGTGATAGGAATTACTGAAAGTCCTTCATCATCTATTACAAATGGATATTCGCTTGTTCCATGTTTTGATCCCCGATATTTTATTATGCGAACTCTACGGGTGGCAATTTGGTCTCTCACCCTGTTATCAAGCAGAATAATGCAATCGGAAACGTACTCCTCCAGCCCATGACGGGTATATGAACCGTTTTCTCCCGGCTCGCCTGTAACAATTGCTGATACCTGTTTTGCTTTAAGCCATCTAAAAAGTCTTTTTATCTCTAAGCGAAGAATGCCAAGATCTGTAACGCCTGCAAAGATAGATTCAAGAGAATCTAAAACTACCCGTTTGGCGCCAATAGAATCAATGGCTTCTTCCAGGCGAACGAATATTCCCTCCAAATTAAAGTCGGTTTCCTGAATGTCTTTGCGATCTAAAATAACATGTTCGAGCAGAATTTTTTTCTGAGAAACAAGTATTTGTAAATCCATATTTAGCGAGGCCACATCTTTATATAGTTCATCTTCTGTCTCTTCAAACGACATGAGAATGCCGGGCTCGTTGTAATCGGCTGCTCCCTTTATTAAAAAATCTATCCCAAAAAGTGTTTTGCCAGAACCGGCATTGCCGGAAACTAAAGTGGTTCTGTTTTTGGGAAGCCCGCCTTCGGCAATTTCATCAAAACCTTTGATGCCGGTTGGGCATTTGAGTAATTTACTACGCTTAGCGGTAATTTTTCTCTTGATAGTTTTTGTCATTTGATAGTACTTTATTTTTTTAATAAGATGGAGTTTTTGCGCCTTGATTTGTGGCTAACGAACCATTCGCTATGTTTAAACCCCACAGATTACGTACGTCATAATTTAATTTAATTGGCAACCTACAAGGTTTATAATATTAGCTGTGAAAAATTACACTTATCTGGATATAAATTATATAATTCACACAATTTGGAAACAACATTCTTTGCGAAGAAGGAAAAAGAAATTGGTGATTTATCAATTAACTCAATCTAAATGATGGCGTGAAAGGTTGTGGTTATCTGTAAAATCGCAAATTGTTTGCCGTGTGTTTGCAACTGCAGCTCTTTTGTCCCGAATGCTTTGGGGGTTGGCTTTGTTCGCTTCGTACTTTAACTAATGCTCCGTAACAGAAGATTACTTTCCCGATAGCTATCGGGATGCCTCCTCGTAATGACGTTCGGTAATGACGTTGCTGAAAATCCACCATTTTAAACTACTTTTGCCCCCTTAAAAAGAGCGTGAACGTACATGAAGAACATCAGAAATTTTTGCATCATTGCACATATTGACCATGGCAAAAGTACCCTTGCCGACCGTTTACTGGAGTTTACAAAAACTATTGGCGAAAGGGATATGCAGGCACAGGTACTGGATGATATGGACCTGGAAAGGGAAAAGGGCATTACCATTAAGAGCCATGCTATACAGATAAACTATAACTGGAAGGGTACCGAATATGTGCTTAACCTTATAGATACTCCCGGCCATGTTGACTTTAGTTATGAAGTGAGCCGTGCACTTGCAGCCTGTGAAGGAGCACTGCTTTTGGTGGATGCCAGTCAGGGAATACAAGCGCAGACAATCAGTAATTTATACCTCGCTATTGAAAATAATTTGGAGATCATCCCTGTCATCAATAAGATTGATATGGATGGGGCCATGATACCGGAAGTAACCGACCAGATAGTAGAACTCATCGGCTGCAAACCCGAAGATATATTGCTGGCCAGCGGTAAAAGCGGAATTGGTATTGAGGAGATATTGACTGCCATTATTGACCGTATTCCTGCCCCCAAGGGCGATCCCAATGCACCGTTGCAGGCATTAATATTTGACAGTGTGTACAACAGCTTCAGGGGTATCATTGTGTATTACCGTGTTTTTAATGGTACGCTTAAAAAGAACGATCTGATCAAGTTTAGCAATACCGGACTGGAATATGGCGCCGATGAAGTGGGGATATTGAAATTTGGTATGAGTCCGAGGCCTGAAGTAAGGGCAGGAGATGTGGGCTATATTATTACCGGCATTAAAAATGCAAAGGAAGTAAAAGTGGGTGATACGATTACAACCACTGTTAATGGTTCAAGCGAAGCCATACAGGGTTTTGAGGATGTAAAGCCAATGGTTTTTGCAGGTATCTTCCCGGTGGAGACAGATGCCTTTGAAGAATTACGTGACTGCATGGATAAATTACAACTGAATGATGCTTCACTCACTTTTGAGTTAGAAACTTCACAGGCATTAGGTTTTGGTTTCCGCTGCGGATTTTTAGGCATGCTGCACATGGAGATCATACAGGAACGGCTGGAAAGGGAGTACAACCAAATGGTGATAACTACTGTACCTAACGTAAGCTTTATTGCCACAACCGTAAGGGGCGAAGTGATAAAGATCAACAACCCTACAGAAATGCCTGATCCTACCAGAATAGATCATATTGATGAACCTTTTATTAAGGCACAGATCATTAGCAAGCCGGAATACATTGGCAATATCATGACACTTTGCATTACCAAGCGTGGCATACTTACACACCAGCATTACTTAACACCAACCCGTGTGGAGCTGAGTTTTGAAATGCCCTTGACCGAAATTGTTTTTGATTTTTACGATAAGTTGAAAAGCATGACCCGTGGTTATGCATCATTTGATTACCATCCATTAGAGTATCGGCCGAGTGATATTGTGAAGATGGATATTTTACTGAACGGCGAAAAAGTGGATGCCTTAAGTGCGTTGATACATCGTGGCCGTGCCCATGAGTTTGGCCGCAAGCTTTGCGAAAAACTGAAAGAGTTGTTGCCTAAGCAGCAGTTCCAGATAGCGATACAGGCTGCCATTGGTGCCAAGGTTGTAGCAAGAGAAAACATCAGTGCCATGCGTAAGGATGTTACGGCAAAATGTTATGGTGGTGATATAAGCCGTAAGCGTAAACTATTGGAGAAACAGAAGGAAGGTAAAAAGCGGATGAAGCAGATCGGAAACGTGGAAGTGCCGCAGGAGGCGTTTTTGGCGGTGCTTAAATTAAATGATTAATAAAACAATAATGAACAAGGAACAAGGAACAAGGAATTTTGAATGCTGAATGAAGTGCCACTTCGAAATTCAGCATTCCTTGTTCCTTGTTCGATATTAAAATAAGGCACTTAACTTTATAATTACAAAACAAGATCACATGAGCAATTTTTCTTTAGATGCAGATATAAACATTGAAGTGCAGGCCCGCTTTATCAGCAAAGGTACCGATGCGCCTTTAACCGGTACAGGCTACGAGTTCAGGTTGTTTGAAAAAGATTTTATGGAAGATGATTACCTGGGCAAGAGTGCACTGGATGAAAATGGGGTTGCCAGAGTTTCATTTAAGCATGGTGATTATATGGATTTTTTAAATCCTGAAAAGAATCCTGACCTGTATTTTGCATTATATAATGGCGAAACACTAATTTTTCAAAGTCCGGTAATGCGTGACCTTGACCTTGATGGCATGGAAAAATTTAAAATGGGAGCAGGAGAGGTAATTGATTTGGGAACATTTTTGATTGGGGGTTAATTTCTCACTCTATAATAAGTTATACTGTCAGTCTGAAGCGCTCATAAAATTTTTTTAAGCTCTTTGCAAATGACAAATATTTGAATTTAACAAGACTGTCAGGGTGAGCTTGTTAAACCCGAATTATTAGAGTAAACCCGCCTTCGACAGGCTCAGGCTGACAGCCTAATAGTTTGAAAGTCAGAGATTTTAAAAACATGTCATTAGCAGCTTATCGAAGATTGTTTATTGTGAAAAAATGTTATTTTTTTTAACCCGCACAAGCTCAGGCTGACAGCTTTTTAATTTTAAGACTTAATCTAATTATCGCCTTTACCTTTTGGTTTTGCAGGCACATCTTCTGCAGCTTTCAATTTATTTTCATTAATATTACCTGAAGGATCCCGTATAGGATTAGGCACAGGCGCCTGACCATCGGGTGTAACTAAGTTGAATACTTTTTCTACATGAACCCATTTGCCGCCTTTCCATTTAAAACCTTCATAATCGCCATCACCAACCAATGTCCATTTCTTTTTTGGTTCATTACTTTCTGAAATCAGGTGTTCCACAATGATCATGTCCAGATCCTTATCATAATTTAAGCGTGGGCCTGCTTCTTTTTTATATTCCAGTATAAATCGGCTCTGAGATGTTTTAAAAACGCTGTCTTCTTCGTAACTGAAATAGCGGCCGCCAAAAGTGGGCTCATCATTTAAAAAATTCAGTACTTCAATTATTTTGCGGCTGCTACGGATATTGTTCTCATCAAAGCCCAGCAAGGTGTAAAAATTCTGGTTACTGCTCTTCTTTAGTATGATCTTGTAATAGATAGCGCCTATCCAGCCAAAATGATTACCGATGGTATCAGCCACATTAGTTGTAACATCAGATTTGTCGATGAGTGGATACAATTTTAGAGAACCATCATAGGTCTTCATTTGAATAGCCCCATGCTGTCGGATGATATTTTCATTAATGACCAGTTGCCAGGTAAAGATGCGGAACACACTATCGGGTGAATATAAAATAGAAACTGTTTGTATAGAATCAAAAGGGTAATGAAAGGAGTGTTGTATTTTTAATGCCCTTACCAGTGTACGGGTAAAACTGCTGTCGGCCTCAAAACGGTTCTCTGCATTAATACCCTGTATTATATTAAAGGAAAGTATTCTTAATGAATCTTCCTTTTTTTGAAGCAGTTTAAGATCGGACTTACTTATACCTTGTGCCATTGCAGAGGTAGAAATAAAAAACAGGGATAGTAAGCCAAACAATTTCTTCATGCGATAAAATTACTTAATCCATTAACAAGATAGATGCAAAGTTATTATTTGGGTATAAAATTTAACAAAGGTTATGGAAGGAGGGTGTATAAGATTGAACCACATAGAAGCATAGAAACATAGGTTAACACTTAGGTAATCTATGTATTTTCTATTGTGTACTATCTTTCTATGTGGTTCAAATATGTTGTAGAAAAAGCAGACCAAGATATTTATTCATAAATTTTTAAATCGTTGCCCAATGCCAATAATGATCCGTAAACTGCATCAATACGTTCATCCGTAAGATCTACCTCAGGCCGTGTGGTTGGAAGGAAAATGGTTTGTACACCCAGGTTACGGCCAAACTGCATATCGCTTAGGGTATTGCCTACCATGATGGTTTTGGAAAGATCAATATCAGGGAATTTAGCAACAGCCTGTAAACCCATACCGTGGTTGGGTTTCCGGTTGGGGCTGTCATCTTCAAGGTCGGGACAAAAATAAACAGCATCGATCCTGCCACCTGCAGCTTCTATCTCCGCTATCATATTCTTATGAATGAGCAGCAGGTCTTCTTTTTTTGTAACGCCTTTACCTATCCCTTTTTGATTGGTAACAACAATTATGTGGTTGAATTTTTTGGCAAAGACAGCAATGGCTTCTTTGGCGCCTTCATAAAAAACAAATTCATCCCAGTTATGGATATAGTCTTTATGTTTCTCATGGTTGATCACGCCGTCACGGTCAAGGAAGAGAGTCCACGTGCTGTCTATTTTGCTGAGGTCGATCATCTTTTTTATTATACTAATTAAACGAATTACACGAATTACACGAATTTGTAAGCACAATCATTTTGTTAATAAAGTAAACAGCCCTTCAAAAAATGCTTCCCCAATAAAGGCATCCACGTTGTCTTCTTTTTGATATTTGTTTTTGGCCAGGATGAAATTATAGTCTTTCGTAAAACGCTCATAATCTTCCGGCACGCCTATATCAATAAAATAATAGTCGCAGGGCAATCCAAAAAATCTTTTATTCCCTATATACTTTTCTAAAAAATCCTTTTCAAAAGAAAATACATCAGGTAATGGCTTTTGTAAAAAACTATTTACATGTAAAGCATATACACCTGCATTTATAAAACCTTGCTTACAATTAGTTTTATCATTAAAAGCTATTAAGGTTAAATCTGTATCTATTTCCACGCTGCCGTAGCGGGAGAAATCTTTCATTTCCTTAAGTGCTACTGTAAATTCAGCATTCTTATCTGCATGAAATTCAGCGAAGTATTTAAGATCAATATTAAAAAGGGTATCGCCATTCAGGATAAGTACATGTTCTCCTTTAACTTTGCTGCAAGCAAGTTTAACCGCACCTCCGGTACCCAACGGTTCTTTTTCAATTACAAATTCAATATCAAGATCAGCATAGGTTTTATTGATATGTTCAATTACGATCTCACTTTTATACCCCAGCGATAATATGAATCTTTCAACTCCCTCATTTTTAAGATATGAAATGATAAAGTTGATAAAAGGAATATTGTTCACCGGTGCCATGCATTTAGGCATATCAGCAACTACTGAACGTAACCTGGTTCCTAATCCACCTGCCAATATGATTGCTTCTTTGATCATCCGAAATATTCAGCCTCCACCAACTGGCAAATGATATGTCCTAACATGATATGGCTTTCCTGTATCCTTGGTGTATCTGTTGAAGGAACATTAATTAAATAATCAGCAAGGGCTTTTAAGGTGCCGCCTGTTAATCCTGTAAAAGCAATGGTGGTCATCTCTTTTTCTTTTGCCGTTTCAAAAGCATTGTAAATATTGGCGCTGTTACCTGATGTGCTTAAGCCAACCAGCACATCGCCTTTATTACCGATACCTTTTATTAAACGTGAATACACTACATCATAACTGTAATCATTTGCCACTGCGGTAAGGTAAGATGTGTTGCAATGCAAAGCCTCCGCAGGCAGGGCGTCTCTGTCGGTATAAAACCTGCCGCTGAATTCTGCAGCCAGGTGCTGTGCATCGGCAGCGCTGCCGCCATTGCCACAAAATAGAACCTTATTACCATTCTTAAAAGCATGTACAATTACAGCAATGCATTCCTGTACTGTTTGTAATAACTCCTCGTTCTGTAAAACATCCTGCTTTACTTTAATAGAGGATTCTACTATATTTTTTATCTGTTCCATAATTTTTAAAATTTAAATGCTCCAGGTAGTTAAACCATATTTAGTAAAAGAATAATTTCTTACAACTCCGCCAAAAGTATTCAATGTTTTTATAACCGCATGGCGTGTATTGAGCGGGCAATAAAATATCATGAACCCACCACCACCGGCACCGCTTATTTTGCCTCCCATGGCACCGGCAGCCTTAGCTGCTGCATATACTTCTTCAATACTGCTGTTGCTGATATTGGCGGCCATGTTTCTTTTCTGCTCAAAGCCATAATCTAATATACGGCCTATCTCATCAAGGTTTCCCTGCAGCAGGGCTTCCTTCATCATTTTAGCCTGTTCTTTTAAGTGATGCATGGCTTCAATACTTTTTTCATTCTTCTCATTTACATTCTTAACCTGCTCTTTAATAATGGCTGCACTTTCCCTCGAAGTTGATGTAAAGTAGAGCACCAGGTTATTCTCAAGTTCATGTAAATATTGAGACTTAATACGCAGCGAGTTAACAATAACTTTATCATCTGCATAAAACTCCATAAAATTTACACCACCGAATGTTGCTGCATACTGATCCTGTTTACCACCTGCCAGTTTAAGATCGTTACGTTCTATATCATAGGCATATTGAGCTATTTTATATTCTTCCAATGGCAGCTTCAGCATTTCTTTAAATGCCCCAAGAACAGCAACTACCAGGGTTGACGAAGTGCCTAAGCCAGACCCTGCGGGGGCATCTACAAAAGTTGACAAACGAAAACCATGTAATGAAGGTGCATAATCTTTTTGAACCCTGTTATAAACTCCTTTTAAAAGATCAAGTGTTCCATCAATAGGTAAGGTTGGCGCAAGATCAAATATTTGTTCTTCATTCCTGTCGAGTGCCTGTACAATTATTTTGTTTTCGATTACTGGTTCAATGGTAGCATAGGCAGAAAGAGAAATAGTAGCATTTAAAATAGCGCCGCCAAACTGGTCACTGTACGGACTCACGTCTGTTCCGCCGCCAGCCAGTCCAATTCTTAAAGGTGCCTTACTTCTGTAGATCATGAAAAGGGTTTAGGCCGCAATTTACTTACTATTGGCCAGTTCAAGAATGCTTTCAACCATTTTTGTCCAGCTGAACTTTTTCTTTTCTTCCAATAAGTGAGGAAGAAAATGATTTTCACCTTTGTGAAAGTATTCCAATATTTTTTCTGCAAGAGATGCTGCTGTTGGTTCAGCAACAAGTCCCACTTTATTATCGGGCACCATGGAAGGCAAGCCACCAACATTGGTTACGATCATCGGCACTTCAAAATGATAAGCCAGTGGTGTAACGCCGCTTTGAGTAGCATGGCGGTAAGGTTGAATAACCACATCGGCAGCACAAAAATAATTTTTTACTTTACTATCGGGAATGAAATCAGTGTGTAAGATCAGGTTATCCCGAATGTCCAGTTTATCAATCTGTTCATCATACAATTTCCGGTCTTCATAAAATTCTCCTGCCACCAATAATTTAAAATTTTGAATTTTAAATTTTGAATTTTGAATTTGCGCAATGGTATCCAGTAAAATATCAAGCCCTTTATATTTTCGGATAAAGCCAAAAAACAGCACAACTAATTCATCATTCCCAATTCCTAATTCTCTACGAGCTTCTTCTTTAGAAATTTTCTCTCCAAAATTATCATACAAAGGGTGGGGAACAAGCAGGGCTATTTTTGTTGTAAACAAACGTAGATCGCTCAACACTTTTTCACTCATTGTAATAAAAGCATCAACAGGTTTTACAAAGTATTGAGTAAAGGGTTTGTCTCCGATCCTTTTTTCATGAGGTACAATATTATCTGCTATACAGATTATTTTAGTATGATTATTTTTTTTGATGATACGCAATATCGTTCCAAGGCAAGGGCCCATCAATGGTATCCAGTATCGCACAATTACGATATCAGGATTGAGGTTCTTTATTTCTTTACCAACACTAAGCCAGTTGAATGGATTTACTGAATTGATACGGGTATGAATTGAAAGATCTTTTGGAGCCGGATCATCTGTAAACTGTGATTTTCCGGGAAATAAAAACCCGGGGTATTGTAAAGAGAAAGAATAGATACTTACTTCGTGCCCTTCATTTTGAAACTGCCTGGCAAGCCTTTCATTAAAAGTGGTGATACCTCCGCCACGCAAAGGATGTGCAGGGCCTATAATAATAATTTTCCTGGCTTCTAATCTCGGTGAGTTAGAACTTGGAGTTTGCATATTATTGATTTAAGCCGATTTTATCCTCAATTAAATAAACATTCCTCTCAGGTGAGTTTCTGGCGATGAGTTCACCTATAAATCCTGCAAGGAATAATTGAGAACCGATGATCATAACCAGGATAGCAACGAAGAATAGTGGCCGCTGTGTTAAACCACTTTGATCGAAAAAGAATTTAGAAATGGTGAGGTATGACAAGATCAAAAAACCAAACAGGAAAAACAAAGTTCCCCAAAGCCCAAAAAAATGCATGGGCCTTTTGCCAAATTTGCCAACAAACATAATTGAACCCAGATCAAGAAACCCGTTAATGAAACGCTCCCAGCCAAATTTGGTTATACCATATTTTCTTGCCCGGTGTTCCACTACTTTTTCACCAATGTTCCTGAAACCGGCCCACTTGGCCAGTATGGGTATGTAGCGGTGCATCTCTCCATATATTTCAATGCTTTTAACAACTTTTCTTTTATAAGATTTTAACCCGCAGTTAAAGTCATGCAGTTTTATTCCTGAACTTTTACGGGCAGCAGCATTAAATAATTTGGAAGGAATATTTTTGGTGAGCTTGTTATCATATCTTTTTTTCTTCCAGCCGCTAACCATATCAAAACCATCTTCTGTGATCATTCTCCGCAGTTCCGGAATTTCATCAGGACTATCCTGCATATCTGCATCCATGGTTATGATCACATCACCTTTTGCAGCTTTAAAGCCTTCGTTCAATGCAGCGCTCTTTCCATAATTGCGCTGAAATTTTATGCCTTTAATATTGTCATTCCCTGTGCGGAGCTGCTCAATTACTTCCCATGAATTATCTGTACTGCCATCATCTATCAATATGATCTCGTAGGTAAAATTATTTTCCAGCATCACTTTTTCAATCCATGCCGAAAGCTCAGGCAAAGATTCATCTTCGTTATAAAGGGGTATGATAATCGATAGGTCCATTTAAATTATTTTCTCTTCATAAATAATAAGGAGGCCGCAGCAGTTATTACAGCTCCAATCAGCAAATATCCAAATATAGCCCCGGATATCAACATCGTTAAATAATAATCTTTCATTTTCTCAATATTGGATGCAATTTCTGCGGGAGTAGTGTTTCCTTTTGCTTCCATCTCCAGTTTATATGCCTTGGCCATATCATCTTTAAACTCTGGGTGCAGCTTGTTAAACACAAAAGTAAAAACAACCATCAGCAATGCTATTACAATAAAACATTTAAAGCCCTGCAGGAAAAAAGCAGCAAATTTGTTCGGGTTCTCTTCTGATCTTGAAAAATCATAGAGGGTCCAGATAATGCCCCCCGCATATACTGCATAAATGATGTATTGAAAGGGACTGTCAAAAGGCTGTCCGGAATAATAAAAGGTCAATGAGAGCCCCATCATGACTAAGCCGGTGATCAATCCTTTATGAGTAGCAGTTAAATTTTTAAGCATTCTTATTAGTTCAGTTGAATATTTGATCTATTGATTATTCCCACCACTTTTCCTTTTAATTTTTTGCCTATAAAAGGAGAGTTCTTCGATTTGGAATGTATCATGCTGTTTTCATAAACAAATTCTGCAGTTGGTATAAACAAAGTAAGCGAAGCTGGTTCGCCTTCTTTAATTTCGGGAATGGGTAAGCCATATATATTACGAACATTAATTGTTTGCATCTGTACAAAATCGGTTGCTGGTAACCCGCAACCAGTTACAACAGCAAACATGGTTTCCAGGCTGGTCATACCTGGTTTTGCATATTCAAATTCACATTCTTTATTGTCAAGATGCTGTGGCAGGTGATGAGAAGCAATACAGTCAATGGTTCCCTCAATTAATGCTTTCCTTATGTCCATCATTTCTCCTCTGGTTCTTACAGGCGGATTAAGCTTCAGGTTGGTATCATAGTCCTGTAGGTCTTCATCACAAAAATAAACCTGGTATGGGGCTATGGAGCAGGTTACCTTTATTCCGCCTTCTTTTGCTCTCTTAATATACTCCAGGCTTTTGGGTGATGAAACGCCTGTAAAATGAATTTTACTGTCTGTATATCTTGCCAGTTTAAGATCACGTGCCACCATTAATTCTTCAGCCATTGCAGGCTTGCCGGGTAATCCCATTTGGGTTGAGGTGATCCCTTCATGCATTAAGCCGTTGGTGCCGATGCTGGTATCGTCGGGTATTTGAATAATAGTGCCATTTATACTTTTTACATATTGCAGGGCCTTCAAAACCAATCCTGAATTCTGGATAGGATTTATACCATCACTAAAGGCAATAGCACCCGACTGGTGCATGTCATACATCTCCGACAACTCATTACCTGCCGCTTTTTTAGTAACTGCGCCAATAGGGTGAATGTTTACAGCTACCTGTTTACTTTTTTGGACAATGTACTGCACCTGTGATTTATTATCAACTACGGGGCTGCTGTTGGGTATCAGCATTATATCTGTAAAGCCGCCGGCAGCTGCGGCCCTTGCGCCTGATTCTATATTCTCTTTTTGCTCAAAACCTGGATCTCCAAAATCTGCAAACATATCCATCCAGCCAATGCTTACGCATAGGTCTTTGTGGTCAACGGTTTGATCTGCTTTTTCAGAGATATTGTCTTCGATCTTAGCAATTTTTCCGGATTTTATAAAAATATCTTTGGTTTGCCCGTTAAAAGGAGAGGAGGGAGAAATTATTTTGGCTTGCTTTATTAAAACATTCATGTAGTAAAAAGTTGCGCTAAGATAAGATAAGTTGCTGTTTTAAAAGTTGAAATTTTTCAATTACTTTTGCCAACCTGATTTTCGGGATGTAGCGCAGCCCGGTAGCGCACACGTCTGGGGGGCGTGGGGTCGCAAGTTCGAATCTTGTCATCCCGACATAATTTTACAAAATGGCCAAAACCCGCTCTTGTAGCGGGTTTTGCAATTCGAACAAAATATGCTTTTTTTTGATAAAAAATAGCATATTAAAACCTGGTATGGATTTCAGCAGTTCGAATAAAGTACAATCATTTAAAACAAATAAATTATGGTTAAGTTAACGGATGAACTACTTTCTCAAATAAAAGATAATAGATTGACGCCTGAAATTCTTTGTAAGTATCCTGGTTGTGAACATTACACTAATAAACAGGCATTAAACATCATTGTGAGTATGGAAAAACTTGCGGAAATATTTTTTAAAATTGAATCCAATAAAATTGAGGAAAAAGGTTAAAGTTTGTTAAATAATTAATGGCCCGGATTAACGTAATTATTAATTTAAACCCAGTTTACTCTTTAATTAATAAGCTTGTATAAGTACGTTGGCCGGTATATGCAAGACTTCATGTAATTTTCGGATCATTGATAAGCTTAATTTACGTTTGCCAGATAAGATTTCTGATTTTCGGGAACGATAACCGAGGATTGCTGCAAGTTCGGATTCGGACATATTCATTTGATCTAACCTGAACCGGATAGCTTCTAAAGGATTAGGCGAAGGAACGGGGTAGTGTTCATTTTCATATTCTTTTACAAGTATAGATAAAATTTCCAATTCATCAGATTCATCGGAGTTTGGTTTGATTTCTCTTTGAAGTAATGTGTATATTCTTTCCAGAGAAGTTTCGTATTGCGTATTATTTTTTATTGGTCTTAACATAACTTATTTTTTTTGCGTTAATTTTATCATACTGATTATGTGTGCCAAACCACACTATAAATACAATTTTTAAACGATATTCAATATCAACGATCAACCTGTAATCGTTGCCGTGAATATTAAATATAACCCGCTTGTCTGTCAATATAGAAGCATTTCGATATTGTGCTTTTAATTCATTAGGATGACTCCATTCTGTTGTTTCAACTTCTTCATACCATGCCAGTAAAGACTGTTTTGCTGATGGAAACTCTTTCCAATATTCTTTCAAAGTCTTAACAGCAATTATTCTCATAATAATATGTCATCGGCAAAGGTAATTAAATGTTACCAGATTGGTTACAAATTTATGCAACTATTTCTGTTGTGCTTAGATTTTTATTTGCTTCTTAACTAAATTAGAAAAGGCTTAATTTTTTCTAAGTCATTAATAAATTGGTTCGAAATTTGTCCAACCATCCCGACTAAAATCTTTACTTAACTGTAAAGATTTTTTTATTGGAGCGTGGGGTCGTCCTGATTGAATCGGCATCATACCGACAAATGGTTATCTTTTCAGGTAACCATTTTTTTTACCATCTTTTCAATTCCTCCTTTGTAAATGTATATTCAGGCGTTTGAATAATGTTATT